>JBGPMZ010000125.1:0-7071 GCA_041487255.1 Binataceae bacterium (SeqCode)
AATCTTTTTGCCCCTCCCCCATTGATTGGGGGAGGTGGCCCGGCGCGATTTTTCGCGATGGCTGCGATGCGAAAATCGTGACGGGTCGGAGAGGGTCATCAGCTCTGGATTCTGCTCCGTCGGGCGCGCCACGATGATATGATGTCGCTACTCGCAACCAAACGCACTGTTAACTGACAGATTCTAGCTCGGGACTTCCAACCAGAGCACGCCGAGGGGAGGCAGCCGCAACGTCAGCGAAAATGGCATCCCATGCGAGGGCGAATTATCCGCCGTCACCGCGCCCGCGTTGCCGACATTGCTGCCGCCATAAATCCGTGAATCAGTGTTGAGGATCTCGCGATAGAGTCCGCCCACCGGCACCCCAATCCGATAGGACTCCCTGACCACCGGCGAAAAGTTGCACAAGCATACGATGCGGCGCCCCGAGGACGGCGCGATGCGCATGAACGCGATGACGTTCTCGTCGGCGTTGTTGGCGTCGATCCATTGAAAGCCCGCGGGCTCCGTGTCGGCTTCCCATAGCGCGGGCTCGGCGCGATATGCGTGGTTGAGATCCCGCACCAGCGACTGCAATCCGCGATGGTCCGCTTCTTCGAGCAGATGCCAATCGAGACCCGCGTCATGATTCCATTCGCGCCACTGGCCGAACTCACCGCCCATGAAGAGCAGCTTCTTGCCCGAGCGCGCCCACATGTAGGCGTAGAGCGCGCGCAGGTTGGCGAACTTGCGCCATCGATCGCCCGGCATCTTGTCGAGCAGCGAGCGCTTTCCGTATACGACCTCATCGTGCGAGAGCGGCAGCACGAAATTCTCGCTCCACGCGTACATCAGGCCGAAGGTCAGATCGCGATGATGATAGCGGCGGAAAATCGGATCGAGGCTGAAGTAGTTGAGCGTGTCGTGCATCCAGCCCATGTCCCATTTGAAGCCGAAGCCAAGACCGCCGACATAATCAGGACGACTCACGCCGGGCCACGCGGTCGATTCCTCGGCGATCATCAGAACGCCGGGATGGTGCAGGTGCGCCTGTCGATTCAGCTCCTGCAAAAATGAAATCGCGGCGAGATTCTCACGGCCGCCATGCTCATTGGGAATCCATTCGCCGGCGCGGCGCCCGTAGTCGAGATAGAGCATCGAGGAGACCGCATCCACGCGCAGCCCATCGGCATGATACTCGGCGAGCCAGTTGTGGGCGCTGGCGAGGAGAAAAGTGCGGACCTCGTCGCGCGCGAAATTGAAAACGTAGGTATTCCACTCCGGCTGAAACCCCTTGCGCCGATCGAGATGCTCATACAGCGCGGTCCCGTCGAAGCGAGCGAGGCTGAAGGCATCGGTCGGGAAATGCGCGGGCACCCAATCGAGAATCACGCCGATGCCTCGGTGGTGCAGCGAATCGATCAAATAGCGAAAATCGTCGGGCGTGCCGAAGCGCGCGGTCGGCGCGAAGTACCCGGTGACCTGATAACCCCACGAGCCGGCGAATGGGTGCTCCATAACAGGCATTAGCTCAACATGAGTAAAGCCAAGGTCAGCAACGTAGTCGCCAAGCTGATGCGCCATCTCGCGATAGGTGAGGGATCGGTTGCCCTCGGCGGGCAGGCGCCGCCATGACCCGAGGTGAACCTCGTAGATGGACATCGGGGAACGGAGCGCATCGCGGGAGGTGCGGTCGCTTATCCACGCGGCGTCTGTAAACCTCTGTAAGGCTCTATCAACCACAGAAGCAGTACCCGGCGGCACCTCCATCCAGGTGGCGAAGGGATCGGTCTTGAGGAACATCGCGCCGTCGCGGGTGCGGATCTCGTACTTGTAGCGCGTACCAGGCATCAGGTCGGGAATGAAGATTTCCCAGACGCCCGAAGCGCCCAGCATCCGCATCATGTTGAGGCGCCCGTCCCATCCGTTGAAATCGCCGACCACGCTGACGCCCGCGGCATTCGGCGCCCACACGGCAAATGCCACTCCCGCAACGCCTTGCACCTCGCGGACGTGAGCGCCGAGCTTTTCATGCGCGTGCTCATGCTTCTGCTCCGCGAGCAGGTACAAATCGAGCTCGCCGAGGGTCGGCATGAATGCATACGCGGAACGAGCGGTGACGGCGTGGCCGGAGGGAAAGTGCACCTCGAGGCGATACGGGAAGACCTCGCGCTTCTTTTCCACCAGGACCTCGAAGAGTCCCGGCTCGGGTCGCGCTCGCATCGGTAGAGGCGGCTCGCCATCGAGGATGAGGTTGACGCTCTCGGCACCGGGCCGAAACGCGCGAACGATTACGCCTCGCGCCGTCGGATGCGCGCCGAGTATCGAATGCGGGTCGTGATGCCGCAACTCGAGGAGGCGGATCAGCTCATCTTTCGGGATGAGCGAAAACCCGGCGCTGGCCGCCGTCGATTTAGTTGACGATTGTTGCGGGTTGCTTGCCATCGGGCTCCCAGGTTGCGTCGGGGGACGATGTTGGCAATCGTTCAGCCTTGCGGTGAGGGCGCTGCAATAGCGGTGATCTGCGAAATGCCATGAATCGGGATGAAGACCCAGCTCGGGCGATTGTCGAGTTCGTAGCCGAGTTCATAGACCGCCTTTTCGAGCACGAACGCATCGAGCAGAATCCTCAGCTCCTCGCGGCTCTTGGGCAGGATCGCGGTGCCGCCGGCGGTTTCGAGATAGCCGCGCAGGAATGACCACGAACACCAAGTTTGCCAAAATCGCGCCCACGGCTCCATTGTAGCAAAATCCGCCTTGCCCAACGCGCCGCCTTGTAGCTGATTGGTCATCTCGGAGAGCGCGGCGTATCCGAAGGAACGTAGCATTCCGCCAACGTCGCGCAATGCCGAGCGCTTGCGACGCCTTTCGGTCAGCGCTCGCGCAGGCTCACCCTCAAAATCGATGATGACGAAGTCCTTGCCGGTGTACAGCATCTGGCCGAGGTGTAAATCGCCGTGGGTTCGCTGGCGCACCACCGACAGGCGATGCTTCAGGAACGCATCGAAGCGCGCACCGATCTGTTACTTGTGATCGAGCACCGCATGCGCTGTGGGCTGCAGCGCCGTTGGAAGAGATCGCATCCGGCCGGCGAGCAGCCGCATCACGCGGCCCAGCAGGTTGCGCATCGATTGATACACTGAGCGTTGATAGAGCGCCGAGTAAGGCTCGGGTGCGAAAGCCGGATCTTTCTGATCCACCAGCAACGCAAGATGAAGCTCGGCGACGCGACGGCCGATCATCCGCGAGGCATCGAGGTAGGCGCCGATCATCTCGGTTGCGAGGGGATCGGCCTCCTCCCTGTCGACCAGGTCCATGATGTGCGTATCGGGCTGGTTGGGAAGCGCGGGGCGCGTTACCGCGTGCTCGAAATAGCGCTGCAGTTCAGCGAGTGTGAATTGCCATGCATCGCCCTGGTTCGCTACGAAGCCTTGCAGGATCGCGAGATTGCGCCCTTCCCCACGACCGCCCTTGTAGTCGATCCATCCGGCGAGCGGCGGTGTATGCGGAAAACGCGCCGTCTCGGTCAGAAAGCGCCCCACCTCGATATCGGGATTGAGGCCCGGTTCGAGTTTGCGGAATATCTTTAGAATGAACCGGTCGCCGAACGCGATCGAGGTGTTGCTCTGCTCGGCCTTCATCATCTTCGGTTCAGGAATTTCGCCGGTGCCGTAAAGTTCACGGAACGCGTCGGTCGCATGCGCGGAAAACTCCGAGGCCTGGCCCTTGCCGTGGCGATGGCGCCCGATCATCGCGATCATTTCGCGCCCGAAATTCGGGTCCACGGTCGCGTCGTAAAGTACACCGTCGCCGGCGCCATTTTTCGCCGCGCTGGCCGCGGGCCCACCCGCTCCGTTGCTCGCGAATGGGATCGTCACGTCAGCAATGACGTGCTCGGGCCAGCGCGACCGCACTTCGCTCGCGTGCTCACCACTCGCGAGGCCCAGCGGCAAGACATAGGTCTCGGGCTCCGCATTGGCATATTCGAGGTCCACGAACGCGATATGATGCGCGTTCTCGCTCTCGGAGAGCGGAACCAGATTCGCGATCTCCGCGCTCTTGATGATGCGCGCCTTGCTCCTGAACCAGCGGCATCGCGGGAGATATTCCGGAAGGATGCGCTGCAAGGCCTGGCGGGTCTGCGCGCGCATCATGCCGTTAGTTGCTGGAGTCAGTTGAATTCGGGGCGTCTTGTAATCCGAGAGATCCGCGACCGCTCCTGCGCGCTGCTGCTCGATTGAGAACCATATGAAACCGTGGGGCCCGAGTGTCAGCAGATACGGCAGATCGCCGATTGGTGGAAATGGCGAATGGCTGAACAGTTCAATCGGCGCCATCCCCTTGAAGCGCGACAGATCGAGCTCGACGAATTGCACGAAGCGCGAAAGATTGGCGACCACCAGGATGCGCTCGTTCTCGAACGATCGCACATACGCAATCACACGGGGATTGTCGGGGCTGAGGAACTCCATGGTACCGCGCCCGAAGGCCTTGTACTGGCGGCGCAATGCAATGAGGCGGCGCATCCACCATAAAAGCGAATGCCGATTGGCCTCCTGCGCTTCCACGTTGACGGTCTGGTAGTGGTACTCGTAGTCGATCACCACCGGCAGAATGAGGCGCTGCGGATTCGCGCTGGAAAATCCCGCGTTGCGATCGCCGCTCCACTGCATCGGCGTGCGCACGCCGTCGCGATCGCCGAGGTAGACATTATCGCCCATCCCAATCTCATCGCCGTAGTAGAGGACAGGCGTGCCGGGCAATGAGAATAGCAAACCGTTAATCAGCTCCACCGCGCGCCGATTATTACCCAATAGCGGACACAGCCGACGCCGGATGCCGAGGTTGATGCGCATCCGCGATTCCTGCGCATACGCGCGATACATGTAGTCGCGCTCCTCGTCGGTCACCATCTCGAGCGTCAACTCGTCGTGGTTGCGCACGAACAAAGCCCACTGGCAGGTTGAACCGATGGGTGGAGTTTGCGCCCAGATGTCGGTGAGCGGAAAGCGATCCTCCATCCGCACCGACATGAACATGCGCGGCATGATCGGGAAGTGAAACGCCATCTGGCATTCCTTGCCTTCCTCGAGATACGCGACCGCATCCTCCGGCCATTGATTCGCTTCGGCCAGCAGCATGCGATTAGCGAAGTTCTTGTCGATGTGGCTGCGCAACTCGCGCAGAAACGCGTGCGTCTCAGGTAGATTCTCGCAATTGGTGCCCTCGCGCTCGAACAGGTAAGGCACCGCATCGAGACGCAGCCCATCGACGCCGAGGCCGAGCCAGAAGTCCACCACGCGCAGCATTTCCTTGCGCACCGCCGGGTTGTCGAAGTTCAGATCCGGCTGATGTGCGAAGAAGCGATGAAAGTAGTAGGCCTTCGCGACTGGATCCCACGACCAGTTCGAGGGTTCGAAATCCTGAAAGATGACGCGCGCTTCCTTGTAACCTTCGGCATTGTCGCTCCAGACATAGAAGTCACGCTCCTTCGAACCGGCTGGGGCGCGGCGCGCGCGCTGAAACCAGGCGTGCTGATCGGAGGTGTGATTAAGCACCAGCTCCGTTACGACTTGAAGGTCGCGCCGATGCGCCTCGCGCAGGAAGGCCTTGAACTCCTGCAGCGTGCCGCAGTCAGGATGAACCTCGGTGTAACTCGAGATGTCGTAGCCGTCATCGCGCATCGGCGACGGATAGAACGGCAGCAGCCACAGGGTGGTGACACCGAGCGATACCAGGTAATCAAGCTTCTGCGTCAGGCCGGGAAAATCTCCGACCCCATCACCATTGCTATCGTAGAACGAGCGGACCCGCAGCTCGTAGAATATCGCGTCCTTATACCAGAGCGGATCGCTCGGTCCGCTTTCTCTGCGGGTCATAGAAGCCTTCCCACTCGCAGGATGTGGGCGGGCTGGACCGCGGGATCGAGCCGGACGTAGTTGCGATCGGACCAGACGTAGTTCGCCCCGGTGAGTAGGTCGGTTACTTCGTAGTGCTGACCGGATGCGATGCCTACAACCTCGGGCGGCACCACGACGGTGCAGTAGTTCGCCTGGGACGGATCGAGGTTCACCGCGACTAGAATGATGTTGCGCTGGTCTGGCGACGACTTCGCATAGCAAAGAATCTGATCGCTATCGGTTTCGAGAAAACGCAGGTTCTGAAAGTCCTGCAGCGCGATATTCTCGCGCCGAATCTGATTTACACGCGCGATTAATTCCCGAATATTCCCCGGCTTATGCCAATCGCGAGGCTTGATCTGGTACTTCTCCGAGTTCAGATATTCTTCGGTTCCGGGCACCGCCTCATTCTCGCATAGCTCGTATCCACTATAGATGCCGTACGAGGAGGACAGCGTCGCGGCCAGCACCAGACGCATTCGAAACGCGGGTGGCCCCGCCTGTTGCAGGATCACGGGCAGAATATCCGGCGTGTTGGTGAAGAAATTCGGCCGGAAATAGTCGCGCGTCTCTGTCCTTGTGATCTCAGTCAAATACGCAATCAATTCATACTTGGTATTGCGCCAGGTGAAGTAAGTATATGACTGCGTGAAACCGGCCTTCGCCAACGCCCTCATCATCTTTGGACGGGTGAATGCTTCGGCGAGGAATATCACCTCCGGATGCGATGCCTGGACGGATTCAATCAGCCACTCCCAGAAGGCAACCGGCTTGGTATGCGGATTGTCCACGCGAAAGATTCTGACGCCCCGATCGATCCATAGGTTCACGACCCGCAGCAGTTCACTCATCAGGCCGCGCTGATTGGTCGTATCGAAATCGATCGGATAGATGTCTTGATATTCTTTGGGTGGATTCTCGGCGTACTTGATGCTGCCGTCGGCACGATGGCTGAACCATTCGGGATGCTCGCGCACCCACGGATGATCCGGCGAAGACTGCATCGCGAGATCGATCGCCGTTTCGATACCGAGGTTGGCTGCGGTCGCGACGAAGTGCTGAAAATCTGCAACCGTCCCGAGGGACGGATCCACCGCATCGTGCCCGCCGGCTTCACTTCCGATCGCCCATGGGCTGCCCGGGCTTCTGCCGCTCCCATAGAGCGCGTTGTTGGGCCCTTTGCGATTGGTCA
>JBGPMZ010000126.1:0-6973 GCA_041487255.1 Binataceae bacterium (SeqCode)
ACGTAATCGATTATGTGGGGCGCGACCGCTTCTTCTGGGCCAGCGACTTCCCGCATCCGGACCGCGGCGGCAAATACCTCGCCGCGCTGGAGCGGATGGTCGCGCCGATGTCGCCCGAGGCGCGACGCGGCGTCGTTGGGCAGAACGTCATCGATTGTTACAGACTGTAGGATTTGCGAGATTGCAGGATTTAGAAGAATGCCAGGAAACCAGCTGATCATCGATGCCGACGGCCACATCCTCGAGCCGGTCGACATGTGGGACACATACCTCGAAGAAAAATATCGCGCGCGCGGAATCAAGATTAAGCGCGACGAGAACGGAATGGAGTTCCTCGAATACGATGGCAAGCCCGCGCAGATGATGCGCCACGGAGTGCTGCACACGCTCGGCGCGATGGGGCGCGGCGCCGAGGAGCTGAAGCCCTCAGCCGAGCGCACTTACGTGAACTCCGCGCCGTTCGGATCGATGAATATGAAGGAGCGCCTCGCGCTGCTCGATCAGGACGGCATCGACAAGGCGATCCTCTATCCGACCATCGGGTTGCTCTGGGAAGCCGAGGTCGAGGATCCCGAACTCAGCAACGCCTACTGCCGCGCCTATAATCGATGGATCGCAGATTTCTGCCGCGACTCGGGCGGGCGTCTCATTCCGATCGCGCATCTTTCGATGCTCGATGTTCCCGCCGCGGTCACCGAGCTGGAACGCGCCGTCAAAGATGGATGCCGTGGCGCATTCGTTGCTCCGTTCAACCATATCCGCAAGGCACACGGTCATCCCGACTTCGATCCGCTCTTCGCCAAGTTCCAGGAACTCGATGTTCCGTATGGAATTCACCCGACGTTCGAACCCGCTTCGCTCGCCTCGCGACGATTCAGCGGGCTGGGCTCGTCGATTTGGTATCATCAGGTCACCGCATGCTACGGAGCGCAGGTGGCGTTCACGACGCTGTTTTCGTTCGGGGTGTTCGACAAGTTTCCGAAGCTCAAAGTGGTTGTTCTGGAGTCCGGCGCCGGATGGATCGGCTACTGGGTCGACAGGATGGACGCGCTGTACGAGGTGCCGATCAATCGCGCGCCGCTGAAAAATCCGCCCAGTCACTACATTCGCACGCAGTGCTGGATTTCGGCGGACCCCGACGAGCGCGCGCTCGCGGGGCTGAGCAAGTTCATCGGCGAGGATCGGTTCTTTTGGGCGAGCGACTTTCCCCATCAGGATCACGGCCGCGAGTACATGAAGGAGCTGAAGGGTTTGCTCGCCGAGATGCCGGGCTCAGCCGCCGCGAAACTCGCGGGCCAGACGGTCGCCAAATTGTACAAGATCTGATCTGCCAGTTACGCTGCTTCCGCGTAGCTGATGAACTCGAGCAAATTGCCGTCGGGATCGCGGAAGTAGACGCTGATACCTTTGCCGCGCCCGCCAAGCCTCGGCACCGGACCTTCCTCGATCGCGATGCCGTGACTCTTCAGATGTTCGACTGCTGAATCGGGAGTGCCCGGCCACACGAAGCAGTAATCGCCGCCGCCGACCATCGGATGCGTCGCCTTCAGCGTGATCTTGTTGTCCGGCGGATGCAGATTGAAACGGTTGCGTCCGAAGCTGAGGCTGACGATCGGCCATTTGCCCGCGCGCCACTTTTCCAAACCATCGGCCTTCGCACCGAACACGCGCTGATAGAATTCCACCGAGCGTTCGATATCACCGACCGGCATCGCGACGTGATCAATATCGATTTCCATTGCGCTCCTCCTCATGCCCCGTGCTGAAGGAAAGTCAGTTCGATCGCGACCGAGGGCGTCGCGGACGGTGCATCGTCAGGCTTGAAGAACGCGCCGGCCAGCGCGAGCGGCGCCTCGCTGCGAAACCAGGCGGTGCGCCGATAGCCCTCACCACGGAACGATGGCTTTCGATAGACGATGCGCGCGCGGGCCGCGAACAGCCGCCTCAAATCGTGACCGGAGTCATGCAGCAGATCGGCGAGGTAATCCTCCATCGCCCGCAGATAGGCCGTTCCATTCACATGGCGGTTCGGATCGGTCTGCCCGTAGTGCCAAACATGCGTTTGCGATTCGGCGAAGTCCGGCTTGCGCGCGAGGTCCACGATCGCATCGATGCCGGGAACTTCAACCACTCGCGTCGGTTGCGATCCCAATCCAAGCTCAGGAGGCAAAGTTGTGACCCGACGGCGCGCGGGATCGGGATCGTAGCGAGTGAACACGTTCAGCATCCGCGCGCTCGCGAGTTCGGCGCCGCCCGCATCGAGGACCGCATGGCGACCTTCGCGCACCAGGTGACGCACGGCGCCGGAATCATCCAGCGACTTACCGAGAAAAGACTCCCCTCGAATGACGAGGCGCGCGGTCGGATCGCATGGGACATCGCGGGTCTCCAGTTCGACGTAGACCAGCGGCGTGAAGATGCCGCCCATGGTCTCGAAGTCGTGCAAACCGGCGAGGATGCGATGCCACGGCGCGAAATGCGATCGTCCGGTGTAATCAGACACTGCTGACAGTTTGATGCTGCGGTTTTCGGTGAGTCCCTGGAAGCTGACCGGCTCGCGCATCCGGGTGCGCACGATCCGATCGGCGAGGTTCGCGAGGCGTTTAGCCATTCTTCGGCAAGATAGCGTTGATGAAGTACGCGAAAAAAGAGGCCGCTAGCGGCGGCGGTTCATCATGCGATAGTCGACGTGCGCAACCACCTCGCCCTTCTGATTGGTAAGCGTCGAGCGAATCACGGTGAACATCATAGTGCCGCTGCGGCCGGTCTTCTCGTAGGTTTCTTTCACTTCGGTGGCGATCGAAATCGAATCGCCGGGCCGAATCGGCGTTCCCAGTTCAATGTCGATACCGGCCATCAATCCGCCGCGCGGAAACAGCGATGCTTGCTCCGCAGGTTCCGCGCGCCGAAACGAAGCCGCATAGGCGGGCGGAGCGATAATGCCGCCATACGGACCAGCCTTCGCCGCACTCGGATCCAGATAGAGCGGATTGTGATCGCCCATGGCGGCGCAGAAGTCTGCGATCTTCTCGGCCGTCACCTCAATGGGCGCGTCAACCTGGAACCTGCGACCGATGTTGGATGCGTCTTCTTTCACTTTGGGTCGGTGGGCTGCGCTAGAATCGCCCACATAAGATGTTTCCGAGATCGAATCAACTCCGTCAGAAATTATCACGGCTTCTGGAACTGTCAAAGTTGATCGGTGAAGCACCACTTGCGCGACGCGCTCTAATCGCGGATTCATACCCGCAGGACGACGGTATCCTCAATGCTGTCGCGGGCTGCGCATTCAAGCAGCGGAGCAAAGGAGATTGCCTATGAGCGTTGAGTTCATCGGCATGATCGGGACACACGCGGCCTCGGAGATTCATCCGCCACGCGGACCCGCGATCGACGTGGAATACGTGCGCCGTTTCGCGCAGGCGCATGAGCGGGCAGACTTCGATCGCATCCTCATCGGATACTTCTCCAACGCGGCAGACGGATTTATCGTGGCCTCCTACGCGGCGTTCGTAACACACAAGCTCGGCCTGATGCTGGCGCATCGGCCAGGCTTCGTCGCACCGACGCTGGCCGCTCGCAAGCTGGCGACGCTCGATCATTTCAGCGGCGGGAGGCTCGCCGTTCACATCATCTCCGGTGGCGACGACGCGGATCAGGGCAAGGACGGCGATTTCCTCCCGCATGACGAACGCTATGCGCGCACCGACGAGTACGTTGAAATTCTTCGCCGCATATGGACCTCGGACAAGCCCATCGATCATGAGGGCAAGTACTACAAATTCACGCGCGCGTTCTCCGACGTGAAACCGCTGCAGAAGCCTCATCTCCCCATTTATTTCGGCGGATCCTCCGATGCCGCGATTGCGATTGCCGGAAAACATGCCGATGTCTACGCGCTATGGGGTGAGCCATTGGCAGAGGCTGCCAAGACCATCGCGCAGGTTCGAGCTTCGGCCGCCCTCCACGGGCGAAGCGTGCGGTTCAGCTTGTCGACGCGGCCCATCCTGGCGGACACGGAAGAAGCGGCATGGGCGCGGGCGAAGCGGATCATCGATCGAATCCGCGAGCTCCGCGGTCGTGCGATGCCCGGTGTCCCTGGAAAAGCACCTCAAGCGGTTGGTTCGCAGCGTTTGCTCGCGGCGGCGGCGAACGGAGAAGTCCTCGACCAGCGGCTATGGACGGCGGTCGCGGCCGCAACCGGGGCGCGCGGCAACACCACCGCGCTGGTGGGCACTCCCGCCCAAGTGGCTGAATCGATGCTGGCCTATTACGACCTTGGCGTCACGACGTTCCTGATTCGAGGATTCGATCCGCTCGAAGACGCGATCGACTATGGCCGTGAGCTGATTCCAATTGTGCGGCGTGAAATCGCCGCTCGCGAAGCATCCGGCCAGGTCGAGGGACGCGTCGCCGGATAGGAGAGTTCATGCCTACCAAGCTGTTAGCGATTGTTGGAAGCGTCACGCCGCCGGGCAGGCTGGCAAATGCTACGCGATGGCTCCTCGATTCCGCGCGAGCATCGAGGCCGGATCTCCAGGTTGAACTGCTTAGTCTTGCCGATAAGAAGGTCGCATTCGCCGATGGCAGGCCGCCCGAGCAGCATCATGATGACACCGCCGCAATCGTAGCCAGTGTGCGATCCGCCGATGGAGTAATCTTTGCGAGCCCGGTCTATCGTGGATCCTTCACCGGCGCGTTGAAAAATCTGCTCGATCACTTGCCGCTCGAATCGCTCGCCGGAAAGCCGGTGGGAATCGTTGCGATGGGCGCGACGCAACATCATTTTCTAGGGGTCGATTGGCATCTGCGCGATGTACTTGCATGGTTCGGCGCGCTGATGATCCCGACCAGCGTCTACCTCGTTTCCGCGGATTTCGTCGATGGCCAGCTTAGCGAAAGCGCGAGGCAGGACCTTAAGGACCTCGCGGATGCGGTGATCAAACTGAAAGACCTCGCGCCATCAGGTGGATTCCTTGGCCCGAAGCCGCTCGCCGGTCGACGTAACTAGAAACCTGGCTTGTTGGTTCAGTTCATGCGGCCGCCGAACAGCGCCGCCACTGCCACGATCAATCCGACGCATCCGAATGCGAGGCCACCGATTAGTGGAAGGGCACCTGCGATCGCCAATGCGGTCACGCGCGTCGAGCGAGTCTCGCCCGACAAAACCATCGCGCTGCTGACGACAATCGCCACGATGAAGAGGACCATCATCGTGATAATCGTCGGCGCGCCCTGCCAGTGCGTCCCGTTCCGCGCCAACACCCGCGCGAAGTAGAGCAACGCGCCGGCATCGATGACCCACGCGGCAGCGATCAGAATCTCGACCATCTCAGCGCGGGCCTCACCGCGAAGTCCTAGTCTCCCTGTTCATTGTCGAGTTCCATTTGGACCAGCTCGCTCAAGGCGAAGTGAGAAATCTCCAGCACTTTTTCAGCACCGAGGCGAAAATGACGTTCGAGCAGCAAGCGGAAAAACTGATGCGGGTTTATTTGGTGGGCAGGGGTAGAATCGAACTACCGACACAAGGATTTTCAGTCCTTTGCTCTACCGACTGAGCTACCTGCCCACCGTTTGCGTCGTTCGCAGAACTTCCATTGCTACCGATCCGCAACGCTGCATGCAACCGCTCACCGCTGCAACTGCGCGACCCGCGACTCGACGAAGTCGATCACCTTCGCTTCGAGGTTGACGCCATCGAGGCGATCGATTTCCTGCACCCCAGTCGGACTTGTGACGTTAACCTCGGTGACGTAATCGCCGATGACGTCGAGGCCCACGAAGTAGAGCCCGTCGTGCTCGAGGCGCGGACGCAGCACCCGGCAGATCTCGCGATCGCGCGGCGTAATCGGCGCCTTGATGGTGTTGCCGCCGACGTGGATGTTCCCGCGATGCTCATCGTCGCGCGGCACCCGCAGCGTCCCGCCGATCGGTTCGCCATTGAGCACGATGAGCCGCTTGTCGCCGTTGCGCACTTCGGGAATGTAGCGCTGCGCCATGATGGGTTGAGTCTCGAAGCGCGTGACGGTCTCTAGAATCGCGCCGAGGTTGCGATCGCCGACGCTCACCAGGAACACACCTTCGCCGCCATGACCGCCGAGTGGCTTGACGATCATCTGCCCGCCTTGCTCCGCCATGAATTTGCGCAAGCGCGCGACTTCATAGGTCACCAGCGTGGGCGGAATCACCTCGGGGAAATTCAGTTGATAGAGCTTTTCATTCGCAGTCAGCAGCGCGTTCGGGCGATTCATGACGAAGGTGCGGCGGGTGTCGGCGAGCGCGAGCAGCATCGCCGCATATGCGAACGGCGCGTCGACCGGAGGATCCTTGCGCATGAAGATCGCATGGAAATGCTCCAGCTGATAATCGGAGCCTTCATCGAGGAAGTTGTAATGCGGCGTCGCGCGCGCAACTTCACAGCGTCGCGCGAACGCATACGGTTGATGGCCTCGCGCGACCAGATCGCGCAGGCCCGCGAAGTAGACCTCGTGCCCGCGCGCGACCGCTTCGAGCATGAAGGCAAAGGTGGTGTCCTTGTCCACCAGCACTTGCGACAGCGGATCCATTACGAACAGGAATCTATGCGGCACCGATCAATCTCCTCCGCGAAATTCGTCGAGTAGCGCGCTCGCGACGCTGACCGCCGCGAGCGCCGCGGTCTCGCTGCGCAGCCGATTGTGTCCGAGACCGACCGCGACAAAGCCGGCGCCTTTGGCGAGCTGCAGTTCAGCGTCGGTGAAGTCGCCCTCGGGGCCGCACGCGACGACGATGGCGCGCGGCTGGACGGGTCGAACTACCGATGCGATTGGCTCTGCTCCCATCGTGCAAATCACCTTGAGCGGCGCGGTCTCGGGCGCGCCTTCTGCGAGCCTGTCTTTTGCGAGAGTTTCGATCAAGTCGGCGAATCGCATCGGTTCGTGAAGTTCCAGAGCGATTGGCGCAAGGCTCTGTTTGGCGGCCGCAGTCGCGAGTC
>JBGPMZ010000127.1:0-6964 GCA_041487255.1 Binataceae bacterium (SeqCode)
ATCGGGCATCCTTCGATCGCATGAACCGGGAGCGCCTGCTCCAGCCCGCGCTGCACGCGCTCGACCAGCGAGCTCTTGCCGGAGCCGACCGGGCCCATCAGGTAGAGCACCTGGCGGCTCTCCTCGCCCTTGAGCGAGGCGGAATGGAAAAAGCGGACTATCTGCGAGACCGTCTTTTCAATCCCGAAGAATTCGTCGGCGAAGAAGTTGAACACCTTCACCGGCTCGTCCTTGTGCAGCCGCTTGGAACGCGGGTCGTTGGAGTCCTGAACACTGCGCACGCCGACCGACATAATCATGTCGTAGATGCGCGCATGAGAAAGCTTGGTAATGGTCGGGTCGGCCTTGACCACGTCGAGATATTCGAGCAGCGTCCCTTTCCAGCGCGTCGATTCACGCGCGGCGCGGTCTTTTTTTATCACTTGTTCGAAGTTGCTATCCGCCATCCGCT
Organism: Binataceae bacterium (SeqCode); assembly: GCA_041487255.1. Taxonomy (GTDB): domain Bacteria; phylum Desulfobacterota; class Binatia; order Binatales; family Binataceae; genus DATGKG01. The sequence goes on from JBGPMZ010000127.1 coordinate 452, forward strand.
GACTCCTAAAACCAAAAAAGTTACGTGCGTTGGGGAAAGGAGGTTGGTGCTGCTACGGGGGAGGATCCTTGGCCTCGGAAGCGTTGTGCTATTTTCGACACGCATTCCGAGCGTCAGTATAACGGAGAATCCGCGTAGCAACAAGCAAGCTAACGGTTTCTCGTCTAGACACTGCCGCTCACCATAGCGCCCGAACCTTGGACGATCACGGGTTCTCGCGCATTCAGTCTGATTCATGCTCCTTTGGTCTCCCGATGGCCGAATTCTCCCTTCACTTGCAAGCTGTCGCCGAGCACCAGCTTTCCGCGATCGTTCACCACCTTCGCCGCATAGACCCGATCGTCGTGCGCGAAGGACACCCACCACTTTTCTTCGGCCGCGCGATGGAGGTAACGCGACTTCTGTTCCATCGTGCGCAGCGCATCGAGATCGTACGCCTGGTTTCATGGACCACGGATATGCGAGCGCGTCGGCACGATATCCGCCAGATGCACGAACGCCTCGCCGCCGTCACGCACAATCGCCACCTGATGATCATACGTATGGCCGCCGGTAACGGATGCCGTCACGCCCGAGATGATTTCCGCGTCGCCCTCGATAGCCTCGATCGAGGCCTGCGTCGGCGCGAGGATCTCATGCATATGGCGATAGGCGGCGCGCAATCGCTCATTGTGGGAATCGCGCGCGGTCTCCAGTTCGCCTTTCTGAACGATCAACTTCGCTTTGGGAAATGCGGGGACGACATTGCCGGACGCGCTTTTGCGAATCAGCCCGCCGCAGTGATCGAAATGCAGATGCGAGAGGATCACGTGCGTGATGTCGCCGGCTTCCATCCCCAGCGCGCGCAGATAATCGGGCAGCCATCCGTCGCCATGCGAAAAAATCCTGCGCTCGACATCCGAGAGCCGATTGCCGATTCCGGTATCGACGAGAATCGCGTCGCGGCCCCTGATGATGAGCGGGCAGGTGAGGTTGAGGCGGATGCGATTCTGCTCATCGGGCGGATGCTCGCGCTTCCATAGTTCGCGCGGCACCACGCCCAGCATGCATCCGCCGTCGTTCCACCACAGCCCATCGGTGAGAAACGCGACGGTGAATGAACCGATCGCGATTTTTTCCGGCGCCTCCACCGGGCGAAATCATTTCGCACCTGCGGATTTGCGACAAGTCCATTAGCTGCCAAGTAACCACAGGCCCATCAACAGCGCCGCGGCGCCGAGGCCCACTATGATGACGTTGAACATTATCAGCCGCCGCGCCGCGCGACGCACCTGCGACGGATCGGATGACACCAGCTTCGGCTCAGCGCGCCATGACAGCGTCAGCAGGACGTACATCGCAGACAGGGCGGCGATCTTCAGGGAAAGCAATTCGATGAAGCTATTGGAAAAGGTGAAGCGTCGCGTCAGGCCCGCGAGGTAGATGTTGACGATGCCGCTCGCGATGATGAACACCATTGCGAAAAGGCCGATGCGATTGAGCGCGGGCGCGATGCGCCGCACCATCGCGAGGCCTTCCTCATCCTCGAGGCCGAGCGCGCTCGCGGCGATGACGAACACCGTCGCGGCGCCGATCCACACGACACCGCCGACGGCGTGGATCCACAAAATCGTCGTGCGCATCGAGGGTGACATCATCGGCCACTCTTATCGCGCAGGCTGGCGATTCTTTTCAAACTGAGCTACGGCACAAGATGCGAGGTAACGACGATGCTGAACCCCTACATCGAAGCATGGCAAGTGCGCGATCTGATCGCGAAGAAGGAAGTGACGCTGCGCGAGGTCGCGGAATTTTTCAATCGCCGCATCGAGAAGCTCAATCCAAAGCTCGGCGCCTTCATGACCGCGACGCCCGAGCGCGCGATGGCCGATGTTGCGCGGCTGGAAAAAGCCGGCGCCGCCGAAATCGCGAAGATGCCGCTCTACGGCATCCCCTATTCGCTGAAGGATCTCACCTGGACGAAAGACATCAAGACCACGATGGGATCGAAGAATTATGAAAACTACCTGCCGCCGACCGACGCCGAAACCACCATTCGCGTGCGCAATGCCGGTGGCATCCTGCTCGGCAAAACCGCCACCCCGGAATTCGGCGGGCGTCCCACCACCGAGGGCGGGCTTTGCCCTCCCGCGCGAAATCCGTGGAACCTCGAACACACCGCGGGCGGCTCGAGCGGCGGCGCGGCATGCGCGGCGGCCTCGGGACTCGGACCGCTGGCCGAAGGCAGCGACGGCGGCGGCTCGATTCGCATCCCGTCGAGTTGTTGCGGCACGGTGGGTTTGAAGCCCTCGCGAGGCCGCGTTTCGTTTTCGCCGATCTCCGGCGAAGCATGGGCGGGATTCGCGACCAGCGGTCCCATCGCGCGATCGGTGCGCGATGTCGCGATGTTCCTCGACGTGCTCGCGGGCCCGGTGGTCGGCGATCCGTATTGGGCGCCGCTGCCGAGCGAGCCATTCAGCGCGGCTGTCGCCAAGCGTCCGAAGAAGTTGCGCCTCGCCGCAGTCCTGGAAAGCACCGAGGGCAAAGTCGATCCCGAGGTGAAAGCCGCGACCGAGTCGGCGCTCAAGGCGTTCCAGGAAATGGGGCATGCGGTCGAGTACATCAAGCTCGATCCGGCGGCGCTACTGATCGGCGTGTCTGGAACGATCATCACCGCCGGCATCAACTCGGTGCCGGTCGAGAATCCGGAGCTGATGGACCCCGTCGTGCGCACTTCCTGGGAGCAGGGTAAAAGCGTAAAGGCCGCCGACTACATCAACGCGATCGCGCAGATGCACAACATCTCGCGCGAGATCATCCAGAAGCTCGCGCCCTACGACGCGCTGATCACGCCGACGTTGACGCGGCCGGCGGTGCGCCTCGGCACGCTGCCCTCGAACCTCGAAACCGGATTGGGCGAGCTGTTCTCGTGGCTCGCGTTCACGTTCCCGTTCAATGCGACCGGGCAGCCGGCGTTTTCGTTGCCGAATGGATTTTCGAAAGCGGGTTTGCCGATTGGCTTGCAGATCGTCGGGCGTCAAAACGACGAGGCCGGCATCATCTCGATCGCCGCGCAGTTCGAGGAAGCGCGCCCATGGAAGGATAAGCATCCTCCGGTCGACTGATTTCTCCGCATCAACCTCGGCGCCTCTCTCGCGTGACAATCCGCGCGGGAGAGGCGTCCTGATCTTTCCACACCAACACTCCAGCGTTTCTGGGCACCGCGATTGCACTGTCAATCGCGAGTTTCGCGGACCTATCTCGTGAATCTTCGCGCATCTCAAAGTGAGCGGGGCTACGAGATGAAAATGGTGAACGCAAGCGTCGCGGAAATAGGCACTTCGGCGCCTGTTTGGTCAGCATATTCATGCCCCGAAGGGCTGTTCGACGAGATGGTCGAACTCGCGAACTCGCCGCAGCCGGTCGGCAGCCACATCACCCGCGCACTCCTCGCGATGGCGCCGGCGCGCCTCGGCGAACTCTGCGCGCGCGCCGAAATCATGTTCCGGCGCATGGGCGTCACCTTCAACGTCTACGGGGAGCAGCCCGGCGTAGAACGAATCTTCCCCTTCGATCCGATTCCGCGCGTGATTGACGCGCAGACCTGGACCCAGCTGGAGGCCGGACTCATTCAGCGGATGCGCGCGCTCAACGCTTTCGTCGCCGACGTCTATGGCGAGGGCGCGATAATGAAAGACGGCGTGGTCCCGCGCGACCTGGTACTGGGATGTCCGCAATTCCGGCGCGCCGCGGTCGGCATCAAGCCGCCGCTGGGAAACTTCGTGACCGTCGGCGGCATCGATATCGTGCGCGGCGCCGACGGCCGCTTCATGGTGCTGGAGGACAATGTCCGCACACCCTCGGGCGTTTCCTACGTCATCGAGAATCGCGTGGTGATGACGCGCCTGATGCCCGACCTGATTCGCGCCAGCCGGGTGCGCAGCGTCGAGCGCTACCCCGCTGACCTGCTGCAGTCGCTATGCGAGATGGCGCCGCACGGCAACTCGCATCCGACCATCGCGTTGCTCACGCCGGGACCCTTCAACTCCGCATTTTTCGAGCACGTATTTCTTTCGCAACAAATGGGCATCGAGTTGGTCGAGGGCCAGGATCTCGTCTGCATGGATCACAAACTCTACATGAAGACGGTGCACGGCTTGCGTCAAATCGATGTGCTCTATCGGCGCGTCGATGACGACTTCCTCGACCCGCTGGTGTTCCGTTGCGACTCGATCCTCGGGGTGCCCGGGCTGACCGCCGTGCTGCGCGCCGGCAACGCCGCGATCGCCAATGGGATCGGCACCGGAGTGGCCGACGACAAGGCGATCTATGCCTACACCCCGGCCATGATTCGCTACTATTTGGGCGAGGAGGCGATCCTGCCGATCGTCGAAACTTACCTGATGAGAGATCCTGAGCAGCGCGAGATGGTGCTGCGCAATATCGAGCGCTACGTCATCAAGCCGGTCGGCGAATCGGGTGGCTATGGCGTCGTGATCGGGCCGCACGCCGGCGAGAAGAAGCTGGAGGAAACCCGCGAGCACGTGCTGGCCGACCCGGATAATTACATCGCGCAGCCGGTCATCACGCTCTCAGTGCATCCCACGATGATCACCGATAGCGAGGGCGTGCCGCATCTGCAGCCGCGTCACGTGGACCTGCGGCCGTTCGTGTTGCTGGGCGCGAAGCCCCGCGTGCTGCCCGGAGGATTGACGCGAGTCGCGCTGCGCGAAGGATCGCTGGTCGTCAACTCCTCGCAAGGCGGGGGGAGCAAGGACACCTGGGTGCTGGGAGCGTAGCGGTGCTGCGGCGAATCGCGGACAACCTGTTTTGGGCGGCGCGCAATCTGGAGCGCGCCGAATGGCGCGCCCGCCTGGTCGACGTGAACTATCATCTGTTGATCGAGACGCCGCCGCGCGATAGCGCGCCATGGGAACCGCTGCTGGCTATCTTCGACGAGATCGAGCCGTTTGCGAAGCGCTATTCGATTGCGGATGAAGCTTCGGTGCTGCACTTCTTCACGCTCGATCTCGAAAATCCCACTTCGATTCGCAGTTGCATCAACGTCGCGCGCGACAACCTGCGCTCGCTGCGTCATTACGTTTCGTCGGAATTCTGGCTCGACGTGAACACGCTGTACCTGTCGGCGCAGAACTGGACGCCCGAATTGTTCGTCAACCCGGGCGTCTATTCGTTCTTTTCGGATTTGAAGGACTGTTTCTATCGAATCTCGGGAATTCGTCAGAGCACCTTGCCGCGCGATCTCGCCTACGATTTCATGCGGCTGGGCATTATGCTGGAGCGCGCCGAGGAAGTTTCGCGCATGCTCGACGTCAAGTACCATTTCCTGATGCCGCGGCTGGAAGATATCGGCGGCGCCGCCGACCTTCTGCAGTGGACCGGGGTGCTGCGCAGCGCGTCGGCTCTGGAAGCCTATCGCAAGCGCTTCGGCAACGCGATCAAGCTCGACAGCGTGATCGACATCCTGCTCTTCGATCCGACCTTTCCGCGCTCGGCGCGCTACTCGATCGAGTCGCTCGAGGTTTCGCTGCGGCGCATCGCGAGCAAGGGGGAAGCGCCGCGCGTGATTCCCCGCGGCGTCGGCGAGCTGCTCGATAAACTGCGGGTAGAGAAAGCCCCGGAAGCGATCCAGGAGGGACTGCATGAATTCCTGCTGCACGTCCAGCAATCGTGCGACGGAATCTCCACTCAGATCTACGATCAATATTTGAAGGCTGAGTAGCGGACTAATATGTTGAAGAGTGGCTGATGCTGTTGCGGATTTGCCATACCACGCGTTTCCACTACGACGCTCCCGCTTACCAGTCTCAGAATGAAGTCCGGATGCGGCCCGTCGATAGCGCCGCACAGAAGCGCCTCGAGTTTGCGCTCGAAGTCGACCCTCCCGGCTCGATGTTCGAGTTCGACGATTTCTACGGCAATCGGGTGCATGCGTTTTCGATCCATCCGCAACATGAGGTCCTCACGATCGTCGCGCGCTCGCTGGTGCAGTGCATGCAGGAGCCGGTTCCGTCGGTGCGCTCGGTGTCGTTCGAAGAGTTCCTGGCCGGCGATCGCGCCAGGGTTCAGGCGGAATACGATTTCCTGGGCGCCAGTTCCTACGTTCCGTTCAGCGAACGGATGCGAAAATTCTTCTGGATCGCCCGTCCGCGCCGCAGCGACGATGTCGGCGGATACGTCCAGCAAGTGGTTGCCTTCGTCCGCGATCAGTTCATCTACGAACCCGGCGTGACGCGCGTGTACTCGACCGCGGACGAGATTCTCACCGCTGGTGCGGGCGTGTGCCAGGACTTCGCGCATCTAACCATTGCGATCCTGAGGCTCGCGGGCGTGCCGGCCCGCTATGTATCGGGTTACCTGGCGCCGCCCGACGATTCTCAGTACCTGCCGATCGAATCGCAGGCCAGCCATGCGTGGATCGAGGCGCAATTGCCGGGGCAGGGATGGGCAGGCTTCGATCCGACGCATGGCTGCCGCACCGACACCCGCCACATCAAGGTCGCGATCGGGCGC
>JBGPMZ010000128.1:0-6939 GCA_041487255.1 Binataceae bacterium (SeqCode)
CGAAGGCGCGCAGGCGGCAGCGCCGCTGCGATTCGCCCGACGATGCCGGCCCAAACAACGGCGCGCGGCCCGTCCGGACCTAATGAAGCTGCAAAGTTCCGCTGATGTTACCGAAAGTGGCGGTCCCATTAATATCGACGCTGGCGGTGAAGGTTCCCGACCCCAACGCGCTGGCAAACTTGCCTAGCGAGGCGGTGCCGTTGACGGCGAACGATCCGTTGAACACGGCCTGGGTATTGGCCAGACAGACAAGGCCCTGGTAGTCGAGGGCGAGTGCGTTCGACGATTTATTTTTCTGCGTCAGGGTCAAGATGCCGGACGCGGATTCGCAGGCCAGGTTGTCCTCGAGAGCGCTCCGGTCAACGATCATCTGAGTGCTGACGTTTACGCTACCCACACCCGAATTGACGGACCCTGTTCCGGTGAATTCGTAGCATTGGCAATTCGCACCGGTGCATCCGTTAGAAACGCTGTTGCAGGAGCCGGGGGCACCGACTTCGTCACCGGAACCGCGGCCGGTAAGGGCGAGTGGGAGCGCGAAGGCCGAGCTGCCATACAGAATTGAGGCGACCACAACCGCCAGACGGATGAAACTATTGGAGCGCGTTTTCATATCAAAGTGCTCGCCGGGAATTTAAGTCTATGGGCGTTTAACAGTCGATAGGAGGTAATAGGGCTTAACCGCGAATATTTCAAGTAAAAGCATCAGATCTCATCACTTTGACGCCCACGGGATCTCGCGGGTGCACCCCCCTTCATTTGCCGATGCAGAATTCGCGGAAGACCGCATCGAGCACATCCTCGGTATGAACTTCGCCGGTGATCTGGCCGAGCGCGTCCGCCGCGAGCGTGACGTCGACCGCGATGATCTCCGGCGGCATCGATTGCTCCGCGCTCTGCTTGGCAGCCGACAGCGCCTCGAGAGCGTGCGCGAGCGCGTCGCGATGGCGTTCGCGCGAGATCGCCACCTCGTCGCCCCGGCCCGGGCCGCGCAGAGATTCCAGCGCGCGCAGTAACTCGCATTTCAGGTCCTCGATACCGTCGGCTCGAAGCGCGGAGAACGGCAGGATTGGCAGACCGACTCCGATTGCGCGCAAATCATGAGGCTGCGCTTCGGGTGGGAGGTCATTCTTATTAAGGAGTGCGACACCAATCCGGCCACGCGCATGATGCGCTATCGCTGAGTCCTCTACGGTCAGAGGCTGCGAGGAATCGAAGACTGCAATGACCAAGTCCGCATCTTCGAGCGATCGGCGGCTACGCTCGATCCCCAGCATCTCGACCTCATCGATGCTCTCGCGAATACCGGCGGTATCCTGGAGCACCAACGGGTAAGGCCCGAGTTGGATCAGTTCTTCTATTACATCCCGGGTGGTCCCAGGAATTGGCGTCACGATCGCGCGGTCTGACCCGACCAGCAGATTGAGGATACTGGACTTACCTACGTTCGGCTTTCCAATGATGGCGACTCTCGCTCCTTCGCGCATCAACCGGCCTCGTTCGTAGCTGTTGTGCAAGACCGCCACATCATGGGAGAGTCGCTCTATCGATGATGCGATCTCACTACGAGATGGAAGCGTGATTCCTTCGTCTGAAAAGTCAATTTCCGCCTCCAGATGCGCCCTGATCGAGATGAGCTCACGCCTCATACCGCCCAATTTATCCGCCAAAGCGCCTGTCAGATGGGAAATCGCCTGCTTTAGCGCGCTTTCACCTCGTGCATCGACCAGATCCGCAACAGCTTCAGCTTCGGTCAAATCAACTCGGCCATTGAGAAAGGCCCTCCGCATGAACTCGCCCGGCTCGGCCATCCGCGCCCCGAGCTGCATCGCGAGGCCAGTGATCCGTCTGACCAGGTAGCTCCCGCCATGGCATTGCAATTCCGCAACGTCCTCTCCGGTGAGGCTATGCGGCTTGGGAAAGAAAACCGCCATCGCGCGATCGATATGCGAATGGGTTTCGGGGTCGATGACGTCGCCCAAGTAAAGCCGCCGCGGCTCGAAAGTGGCTTTGTTTTGCGAATGCCAGATAGCGCGCAGAATTTCGAAGCTTGAAGGGCCTGACAGCCTGACAATGGCGACGGCCCCGGTCCCGGGGGCGGTAGCAGCCGCCACTATGGTATCTTCGACGTACACTTGCTGAAAAGACCGCTGTTTCCCGCGATTATTTGGCTTTGTTTCGTCGCAATCGGGACGGGTCCAGTATGTCGCTGGGATTTCGGGTATTTGGCTTCATACTCTCGCGCCATTTCGAAAAAGCCCGAGTTTACTCGATAGTTTGGGTTCGTTTATGTAATCCGGCCTGAGAAATCCGCGAACCTGACTGCCCTCAGTGGGTTTGTTTCTGCGTTTCGAGCATTTCAAGCGAACGTCTCGACTGAAATATCTCGGGCACGACCTCCAAGGTATTATATCGGATCCCTAGGTATTTTTCCTCTGACCAGAATCCGGGATAGGCTTCTACGCGAGCGCGTCAGACACTCCGACTTGGAGGCGCCTGCCTGGGTATGGCCCAACGCCTCGGAATATGATCGGAATATCCTCTACCGGGGGAAGATCGTGTCACAAGTGATTGTAGGAAAATGGGACAAGAGCCTCGCGATCCGGTTTCCCGCCGAGATCGCCAAGGCCGCTGGGGATACAGTGGTAGTTGATCCGGATAGAAACAGCCGCGCCCTCCGAGTAGAACAATCTTCATTATGCGCCACCTCACCTCGATGTTGGCCGCGCTCGTTGGATGCGGCTGCCCGACGATCCACGATTCCTTCACATGGAGTTGCTGTCAGCCGAGGGGAGGCCCTGAAGCATGGACACCAAGCGACTGATTCTCTATCTCGCCGCCATCGTCGTTCTGGGCCCGATGCTTCTCACCCCGATCATAGCCCGCTCGGTACCCCACCCGACCCCGGCACCGATCGGCACCGTCAACGGCCCCGCCGTCAGCGTCGCCAACTCGTTCGGCGGCTCCAACGTGAACATCAATACCATCCTGTGCGCCGGGAGAGTTGCTCTCAGACAGGGCAGTGCGACGGTCAATGATGCATGCTTCACGGGCGACAGCAACATCGTGATTTGCTCCGACATGTCATCGCCCAGTGGCGTGCGCTGCGAACCGGGCAAGGGTTCCCTCGCGGTTGAGGGTCACGCCGACGATACAGTCGCCTACGCACGGGTCAAATAGGTCGACCGACGCATCATCAACAACCGGCTTGCTCCGAGGATGCTGGTGTGGTTCCATTGGCTGTTCAATTCATAGAGAATCATCCTGCAAATATCGCTAATTTCCCGGGCCCTCTCAGGACCCCGAGTATCGCTAAAATTGGTCAGGAACGATGAAAAGGACTTACCAGCCCCACAATCGCCGCCGAAAGCGGACCCACGGATTCATGGCCCGCATGGCAACTCCGGGCGGTCGCAATGTGCTCAAACGCCGCCGCGCCAAAGGACGCCATCGTCTCGCTATCGACATCCCGGCCAAGCAGCCCGGTTGAAGCACCCGCGTGGGGCCGCGAGCTTCTCGCCCGCTGACCGGCTCCACAACAGCGCCGAGTTCCGCTATCTGCAACGTCACGGAGCGCGCACACAGAGCGCGCACTTCGTGCTTTATGCGGGACGGTTTCCCGGCGACGAGAAATCGCGGCTGGGGGTCACGGTTTCCAAGCGCGTGGGGATCGCCGTGATCAGGAATCGGATCAAGCGCCGCGTGCGCGAAGCCTACCGCCTGATCCTGCGTGCGATGCTCGAGCCGGGAATCTCGCTGGTGGTTATCGCGCGAGCGGGCGCGGATGAGTTGACCTCCGACGCGATCGGTGGCGAACTCAAAACGGCAACCCTCGCAATCGCGCAACGCCTATGACGAATTCATCTACATCTACCACCACGACCGGGCGGCCGAGCATGCCGACGCAGGTCGCGCTTATAATGTTGCGCGTCTATCGCGCGGTCCTGTCGCCGATGATCATGGGAGTTTACGGACCGGCCTGCCGCTTCGAACCGAGCTGCTCGGAGTATGCGCATCAGGCGATCGCGTCCTACGGCTTGGCGCGCGGAAGTGCGATGGCAGCGCGGCGAATCGCCAGATGCCATCCGTTCGGTGGCCACGGGCATGACCCGGTTCCAGCGCGCGCGCCAACAGGCCGCGAGTAACGGGAGGGAAGGCATCGTTTGGATACCAGTAGACTCCTGCTTGCAGTCCTTCTCTCGCTGGGCCTGTTGTTCGTGTACCAGGAGCTGGTGCTGAAGAAACTCAATCCGCCGCCCAAGCCTGGCGAGCAGATGCCGAGCGCGGCAGCCTCAGGCGCGATTGCCGCATCGGGCGCGCCGGCGGCGGTCTCGACTCCCGCGATCGTAGCGCCGATTGCGGCGGCGCTTGCCGCGGCATCATATGCGCCGGAAAAAACCATCGAGGTCGACACCGAGCTGTACCACGCGATCTTCACGACGCACGGCGGACGGCTGAAGTCGCTGCGGCTCAAGCAGTATCGCGAGACTGCGGCTTCCGACAGCCCACCATATGAGATGGTGCGGGCGGCCGGGAGTGACGAGCTTCCTCTGGGCGTGATGCTGGATATCGACGGTAAGGCCGCCGATGATCGTGACCTCGACTACATCGCGCGGGGGCCGGACAAGGTCGAGGTTCGCGACGGTGAGCAGGCCAGTATCGGTCTGGAGGCGCTAACCGCCGACGGCGCGAAAATCGAGAAGTCCTTCGACTTCTCGGCGAACAAGTACGCTTTTGACATGGCGGTCACGGTCAATGCGACGAAGCCTCCCGCGAGTATCGGCCTCTCAATGATGGAGCCGCTGAGTGAGCGCGGCGAGGGATACTACGATATCCCGGAACTGCAAGCCGACGTTGGCGACAAGGTGCTCAACGAAACCGAGAAATCCCTGAAAAAGGGCGTCGCGCCGATGTCGGGACATATCGCCTTCGTGGGCTTCGGCGATCGCTACTTCCTGAATGCGTTTCTGCCGGAGAGTCCGTCCACCGGCACCCTGGCGATGGAGTTCGTAGGCACCGAGGCGAGCGCACGGCTGGTGTTCCCGGCCGCCTCGAGCGTCAAGACGCGGATCTACATGGGGCCCAAGAAGCTCGAGGCGCTGGAGGCGGTCAGCCCGACGCTTACCAAGTCAATCAACTTCGGGTGGGCGAGCATCCTCGCGCTGGCGTTCCTGCGGGTGCTGAAGGTGTTTCACATCTTCGTCCCCAACTGGGGATGGGACATAATCCTGATGACGCTCGCGCTCAGGATCCTGATGCTGCCGATGTCGATCAAAGGCCAGCGCTCGATGCTCCGGATGCAGCGCCTGCAGCCGCAGATGGAGCGCTTGCGTGCGCAGTTCAAGGATGATTCCGAGCGCCTCAACAAGGAGATGGTCGACCTCTACAAGCGCAATCACGTCAACCCGGTCGGCGGATGCGCGCCGATGATCATCCAGCTGCCGGTTTTCATCGGCCTGTACGAAGCGCTGCTCAACGCGGTCGACCTGCGCCATGCGCCATTCATCTTTTGGATGAAGGATCTGTCGGCGCCCGACTGTTTCCCGATTGCCGGGATACCGAAATTGCCCTTCATGCACTGCCAGGGGATTCCGGTCCTGGTGTTGCTGATGGGGCTTAGCGCCTACTTCCAGCAGGCCATGACGCCGACCCAGCCCGACCCCAATCAGCAGCGCATGATGATGCTGTCGCCGATCATCTTCACCATTTTCTTTGTCAACTTTCCGGCCGGGTTGTCGCTCTACTATTTCGCCTCCAACATGCTGGGCGTGATCCAGCAATTCGTGCTTAACCGCGAGTTCAAACAAGCTGTTCCCGCATCATGAGCAACAACGATTCAATCGAAGTTTCATCAACTACAGTGGCACAAGCCATTTCCGAGGCTCTCCAGCAACTCGGCGCCGCCGAGGACGATGTCATCATCGAGGTCCTCGCAACGCCGCGTTCGGGATTGCTCGGGCTCGGCGCGCGCGATGCGCGCGTGCGCGTGTCGCGGCGCGCGCAAGTTGCCGCGACCAGCGGCGTCACCGCTCCGCCTGCGGCGCCGCCACCGCAACGTCGCGAACAACCGTCGCAGACCCAGCGCGCGGAAACTCCACGGCGCGAGCCCGCGGCGACATCGCAACCACCCAAATCGGAAGCGGCCGCACCACGGCCTTCACCACCGCAACCCCAGCAGCTTCCACCGCGTCAGGCGCAGCCGGAGCGTGAGCAGCAGCGATCGCGGCCACCTCGGCAGGAGCGAGCACAGGATGGCGAGTCTGAGCAGCTGTCGGCTGAAGGCGCGAGTGACGACAACTCCGACGCCAGCCGGCAACCGGCCAACGTTGACGAGCAGGTCAAGGAAGCCTCGGCGATTCTTGCGCAGATCCTAGAGCTGATGAACGAAAAGTCGGAGATTCGCCGCGGCGAGGGTGACCCCGAATCGCTCGAGCTTGAGGTCAAGGGCGACGGCTCCGGCATCCTCATTGGCCGTCACGGCCAGACCCTCGACGCGCTCGAATACCTGCTCAACCGTATCGTCGCGCGCCGCATCAAAGATGCGATGCCGATTCTTCTCGACACCGAATCTTATCGCGCGCGCCGCCGCCAGCAGTTGCATCGGATGGCCCTCTCGATGGGCGAGCGTGCCAAGCGCGATCATGCGGCGGTAAAGCTTGATCCGATGCCCCCGCGCGATCGACGCATCGTGCATCTCGCGCTCAAAGACGATCCGATGATCACCACGCGCTCGGCCGGCGACGGCTTCTTGCGCACGGTCGAGATCGTGCCCGTCGACGGCCAGCGGGAACGCCGTGGTGGAGGGCGCGAGGGCAAGCGCGATCGGGAACGCAACCGGGGTGAGGAGCGGCCGCGCGAACCAGAGCGGCCCCGTGAACGCGAGCGACCGTCAGGTCAATCGCCGATCGGCGAGCAGGGCGGCTTCAAGCACGGCCAAAA
>JBGPMZ010000129.1:0-6931 GCA_041487255.1 Binataceae bacterium (SeqCode)
CCGCCATGCTGTGTCCCGCGAGCACGACGCCCCGCAGTTGGCGATCCTCGATGAACTTCACGACGCTGTCCACGTAGACTTGTAGCGTCACTTTCGCGCGTTCGAAGGGATTGCCGTTGTTCCCGGGCAAGTCGACGGCATGACTATGGTCGCCGCGTTTCCCGAGCTCGTTGATGACGGCGGCCCGGCAGAACCCGCCATGCCATGCACCATGAACCAGGACAAAGGTCTCAGCTATTTCAAATCTCCATCAGGAAGCCAGCTGTATCGTTTCTTTACGGCGGGAGTGGGTGCATAGAAGCATGCTGCAGGCAGTACTGGCGATTAGGGGGGCTTGTGCCAAGTACCCTAACGGCATAGCTCTTGCTCTACAGTTAGTAGACATCGACGCGAGGTTTCATGTATCACGCAGAAAACCTGGTATTGCGGGGACACGATTGGGCGGTGGCGGCGTGGTCGATCCTGCTGGTTGCGACGGTTTTAGGGATCGCGAGCAATCAGCCTTCGCAGCTATTCAGCCCTGATGCTCGATTGCGCGCCGACTCGATAACCTCCGCGGCCAAAGAAATGGCCACAGTGGCGAGGCTGGCCGTCGCGCCTCATGATACATTTCCCGCCGTCCTGACGGTTCCCTTCGCGGTTACAAGAACGCAACGGATGATGGTGGCTGGCGTGAAACACGGTGCGGAGGACGCCCGTCGAACCGAGCAGGATAGAAGCGGCATGAAAGCGGTGTCAGGGTTCCTTACCGGACTCACGCTGCTCGGCGCTGCACCGTCGTCAAGCCACTAGCCTTCCGTGGTAGATCCGCCCAAAAGGTGACTCCGGGTAGCTTTTTTGGGATAGACGTCCGAGCGCGCTAGGTCGCTGTGGGCGTGACCGCTTGGCCATCCTTGAGCGTCGATGGGGGCACTACGATCACCATCTCGCCGCCCTCGAGTCCCTGCTTGACCTCGAAGCCGTCCTGGAATTCGCGCCCGAGGACCACCGGCACCCTCGTCACGCGATCATCGCGAACCGTCCAGACCATGGCGTCCTTCCCCTCGCCGACCACCGCCTTCTTGGGCACCACGACCAGCGGGCTCGCTTGCTGCTTGGGCGCACCCGCGAGGAAGGTCACCTTGACGCTCAGCTCCGGCTTGATGATTGCCAGGTCGGGATCGAGCAGGTGGACTTCGATTTTCACGGTGCCCTTCTGGCGATCGGCGGCGGGATAAATCTTCACCACTTTCGCGTCATATGATTTGTCGGGATAGGAATCGGGGACGACGCTAGCAGGGGTGCCCATCGAGATGCGCGAAATGTCGCTCTCGTTGATGTCGACCTCGGCGCGCATGTCTTCGGTATCGGCCAGTTGCGCGATATCGAACACCCCGGCTCCGGCCGCGATCTGGCCGCCGTAATTAATGTTGTCGCCGATCTCGTGATATTTTTTCAGCACGATGCCGTTGATCGGCGATCTGATGATGCTCTGATCGATGAAGTAGCGGGCCGAATCGATGCTCGCTTCCGCGCGCTGGAGGGCGGCCCGGGACACTGCCAGTCTATTTTCCGACTGATCGAGTTCATCCTGCGAGGCCACACCCTCGCTGTGCAAAGCGCGCAAGCGATTGGCCTCAGCTGAATTGAGTTTGACGTTAGCCGCGGCGAGGTTGCGATCTGCGAGCGCCTGATTGAGCAGGCCCTTATAATTGCGATCGTCGATCTTCGCCAGCAGATCGCCGCGTTTGACTACCTGACCTTCCTCAATCGGCTCCGACACGATGGTGCCGACGACGTTGGTGCCGACCGAAATGTATTTGTGCCTGGTCACGACGTATCCCGAGCCGGTCAACATCACGCCCGGCTGCCCGGCGCTGCGCACGGTCACCATCGCGGTCTGCACTTCCACCGGGCGTCCCAAGGTGCGGAGGTAAACTTGGTACCCGATGCCGGCCAGTACCGCGAGCACCACCACGGTGATACCGATCGGCAGCAATCGGCTGCGACGCTTTGGCGCCTCCGCGCGGGCGATTCTAAGCGACTCGAGTTCGCGGACCGCGCTGGTTTTTTGACCCTCGGATGGCATCTGACGATCCTCCACTAGACCTAGATCCTGCGCAGGGCGTTCACCACGCTAAGGCGCATGGCCTGGCGCGCCGGCAGCCATCCTCCAAAGGTACCCATCAATGCGGCAAATAGCATCGCCTCGATCACGATGGTGGGGGTGACCCGGAAGTTGAAACTCAAAGTGGAAAACGTCATGAAGTTTCCGAACGACGTCGAGAAGCCGTTGATCGGCAGCGCCAGGATGATCCCGGCGACGCCCGCCAGGCTGGCAAGCATCAGCGATTCCAAAAGGAACGATCCCATTACCGCGCCTGGCGTGAAGCCGAGCGCGCGTAGCGTTCCGATCTCGGAAGTGCGCGCCGACACTGACGCATACATGGTGTTCATCGCGGCGAAGACCGCGCCCACGCCCATGATCACCGCGACAATCATTCCCAGCCATCGCAATTGGTTCGCCACTACCGACTGATCCTGGTAGTACTGCGTCTCCGGCTCGCCTTGCAGGTTGATGCGCGGATCGTCGGCGAGGCGACGGATCAACGCCTGATCGTCGGCGCCGGGCGCCAGCTTCAAGCGCGCGATCGCGTAGTAGGCGCCGCGCTGACTGTCGGCCTGCACGTCGTGGATATCGGCCCAAACCTCGGACTCGAATGAGCTGCCGCCCGCGTCGAACATCCCGACCACCTTCCAGTCGCCGCGTCCGAAATGCAGTGTCGAGCCGACGCTGCAATTCTTGTAGCGTCCGTGCAGCCCCTTGCCGACCATCACCTCGCGCACGCTTGGATTGAACATGCGCCCCTCGACGATGTGCAGCTTGTCGTGCACGTTACGCGCGACCGGCAGCACGCCGCGAATGACAATGTTGTCGCGCCCGCCCTGGTTGCTTTCGAGCAGCACCTGGACCGGAAGCTCCGGCGATGCGTAAGGTTGTCCATCCGAATCGTGCTTGATCCCGGGCAGGAACTTCAGCGTATCGAACTGGTCCAGCGTCATGTTCGAATAGGTCTCGGTGGTCGCGCCCTTGCGCAGCACGATGAGGTTGTCGGGGGAGCCGGCCTCGGTGATCGACGAGGCGAGTCCCGCCACCATCGCCATCACCACTACGAACACCGCTACCACGAGCGCGATGCCGCCGCCGGTCATCAGCGTGGATACGCGCCGAACCAGCAGGCTGCGAAAATTGTATTTCAGTGGAATTGCCATATTTCACTTTTTGCGAACGGACTAAGCCACCATTCGTAGCGCCTCGGTGATGTTCATGCGCGCTGCCGCGCGGGCCGGAACCCATGCACTGAGCAGTCCGATGAACGCCGCCGCGATGAGGGTCTCGACCAGGACGTCGGGCGGCATGCGGATCGTCAATTGACCCATTCCGGAGAAAGAACGGAGCATGACAAAGGCGGCCCCGCATCCCATCAAGCCACCTAACAGTCCGATCGCGAATGACTCACCGAGCAGCAGCGAGAGAATGGTGCCCGAGGAAAATCCCATCGAGCGCATTACCGCGATCTCGCCGCGCCGCTCGCGAATCGACATCGCGGCGGTGTTGGCCGCGACCAGTCCGATCGTGATTACGACGATAATCCCGAGAAACTCGGCGAGGTTGAAAATCATCCGGTAGGTCTTGATGAAGCTGCCGATGAACGCGGCCTCCGACTCGCTCTGCGTCTCCGCCGACGAGTTCGCGAACTGCGCATCGATCGCGCCGATCACCTGCGGAATGTTGGCCGAGCTATCGACGCGGCTCCAGATCTCGTCGTTGTAGCTGTGACCGCCGTTTGCTTCTTCGAGATAGTCGCGATGAAAGAACAGGAAGTTGGGCGCCTTACCGTTAAATACTCCTACGATCTGAAGCGTGACGTTGAATCGGTAGAGCGATCCCTTGAGTGTAATCTGCTGCCCGAGGTGCAGTTTGAAACGCTTCATCGTGTCCGGACCGACGATGCATGCGGTGCGCAACTTGCGGAACTGCTCCCACTGCGCCGACGTCACCCCCCAATCCGGCCACATCTGCTCGGCCTGGTCGGCATCGACCGCCATGTTGGGAAACTGATCGGTGACATCGTGCAGGATGCCGCCGAACCATGCCTGCGCGGCGACCGCTTGCACGTGTGGGATCGCCGCGATCTTCGGGCGATAGGCGAGCGGCACCTCGTAGGCGAGGCCGGATTTGTTGTGCGTGACGATACGCGTCGACGATGCGGTATCGGCGAGGATCGCGTTGGCCACCGTCGGTAGGCTTACCAACGCCGAGAAAATGAACAACGACACCGCAATCGAGAACACGGTCAGCGCGGTGCGCCGCTTGTTGCGAAACAGGTTCTTGAGAATTAGTGCGAGGTATTTCATGAAACCTGGGTTAAGCGACCATCCTCAAGGCTTCGACGATGTTCATCTTCGATGCGGCCCGCGCCGGAATCCATGCACTTAGGAGTCCAATCACCGCGGCCGCGATCAGCGTTTCGACCAGCACGAAGGGAGGCATCCGAATTGTGAGCTGGCCCAGTCTCGGGCCCGAGAAGAAATGCAGCGCGAGAAATGCCGCGCCGCAACCAAGCAGCCCACCCATCAAACCGACCAAAAAGGACTCCGCGAGCAAGGTGGAGAGAATGGTGCCCGAGGAAAATCCCATCGAGCGCATCACCGCGATCTCGCCGCGGCGTTCGCGAATCGACATCGCGGAAGTGTTCGCCGCGACCAGGCCCACCGTCACCACGATGATAACGCCCAGAATCTCGAACAAGTTGAACATGGTCCGGTATTGCCGCAAAAAGCTGCCGATGAACGCGGCTTCCGATTCGCTCTGGGTTTCTGCCGAGGAGTTGGCAAACTGCTCATCGATCGTGGCGATCAACTGCGGAACATTCTCGCTCTTGTCCGCTCGAATCCACATCATGGAGACAAACCCGGGACGCCCGGCGGCCTCCTCGAGGTAGTCGCGGTGAAAATAGATGAAGGTACGCTGCGTCCGGCCGTTCATTTCTCCTACGATGTTGAGCGTCAGGTTGAACGGATAGATAGTACCTTTGAGCACGATCTGCTGGCCGACCTTGAGGTTGAAACGCTTCATCGTCTCGCTGCCGACCACGCACGCGGTGCGCAACTTCTTGAATTGTTCCCATTGCTCGGGCGTGAGCCCCGCATCGGGAAACAGGAGGTCGGCCTGCTCGGGATCGATCCCGGCGTTGGGAACTTGTTCGGTCACTTCACGAAGCACGCCCCCGAACCAGCTCTGCGAAGAGGTTGCCGTGACATGCGGCAGCATCGCGATTTTCTGCCGGTAGGCGACCGGGATTGAATAGGTCAATCCGGACCGGTTGTGGGTGACTAGGCGCGCCGATGAAGCGGTATCGGCGAGCACCTGTTTGAAGACCGTCGGCATACTGATCAGCGCGGAAAAAATAAACAGCGACACCGCGATCGAGAACACCGTCAGCGCGGTGCGGCGTTTATTGCGAAACAGGTTCTTGAAAATCAGACCTAGGTATTTCATTTAGAATCTTCGCTCGACCCCGCTCCGCGTCACTTAAGATTTCGCTCGACTCCGCTGCGCTTCGCCTCGCGAGCAGCTTCGCTGCGGCGCTGCGCGCCCCCTTCGGGCCTCAATTTGAACACCGCATCAAACTCTTCGCTCGACTCCGCTGCGCTGCGCGTCGAGAGCAGCATTGCTTTTTTTGTCATCCTGAGGTGAGCGATAGCGATGCCGAAGGACCTCGGACGCGCCTCGGTTTCCAGTGTCACTTCAGCACCCGAATGCCGCCGCCGCGAGCGTCATGCTCGGGGCGATTGCCATACGAATGCTGAAGCAACATGCGAAGCGGACCCTCTTCCGAGGTTCTTCGGCTCAGAATGACAAAGCGGGCGCGTTCGCTTGCTTCAGACAACATGAAAAAAAACCTGACTGTCCTTCCCATTCTGCTAGTTGCTGCCGGTCGCCGCCTGCGCCGCACCCGCAGCCGGTGCGCGCCCACCCGGCTCGATCCCGGCCAGGATTCCCTTATCCAGATGGAATACCTGCTCGACGAAACGCATCGCGCGCTGATCGTGCGTCACCATAACGATGGTCTTGTTGAACATCCGATTCAGCTCGACCAGCAGGTTGAGAATTTCCTCCGCCGATTTAGCATCGAGGTCACCGGTCGGTTCGTCCGCCACCACGATGGTTGGGTCGGTGACGATTGCGCGCGCGATCGCGACGCGCTGCTCCTGTCCACCCGAGAGCTGACGCGGATAATGACTCATGCGATCCGCCAACCCGACGACCTTAAGCGCCGTTTCGACATGCTGCTTGCGCTCGGCCTTGCTCAAATTGGTGAGCAGCAACGGCAGCTCGACGTTTTCGAATGCGGTCAGGACCGGAATCAGATTGTAGAACTGGAAGACCAGCCCGATGTGCCGCGCGCGCCAATGCGCGAGGTCACGCTCCTTCATCGAGGTGATTTCCTCGCCACCCACCTTCACATGGCCGGAGGTCGCGTGATCGATGCCCGCAATCAGGTTGAGCAAGGTAGTCTTGCCTGAACCCGACGGCCCCATAATCGCGACGAAGCGTCCGTTGGGAAGCCTGATCGTGATGTCATCGAGCGCGCGCACCTCGAACTCATCGCGGGTGTAGATGCGGCTCACATGATCGAGTTCAATCGCGTATTCCTGTTCGCTCACGACAGACTCCTTTTAATTGTTGCTCTACTCCGCTCCGCTCGTCACTTTCTGATTTTGCTCGACTCCGCTTCGCTCCGCCTCGCAAGCGGCTGCGCCGCGGCGCTGCGCGCCCCCTTCGGGCCTCTGTCGGGCAGAGTATCAACTTCCGTTTTCCTCGACTCCGCTTCGCTCCGCGGCATTTCTATTTACTTCGGCCTCAGTTGCTTCACGAGCGACTGCG
>JBGPMZ010000130.1:0-6916 GCA_041487255.1 Binataceae bacterium (SeqCode)
CGCATAGAGCGCCGCGGAAATCGCTCACAGCACGATCATCCGGGTGTTGCGCCACATCGCGCGCAGCTCGTGCATCAGATACGACCTGCCCGCGCGTATGTTATACCGAAAGCCGCGGACGCACCTTTACTGCAATGCGCGATTTTATGATCGATAGCCACGTCCATCTCGACGCTGACCAGTATGCTGACGTGGTGACGCTAATCAAGCGGGCGCGGGAGGTGGGCGTGAAGGCGGTGGTGGTGCCGGGAATCACGCCGTCCTCGAACCTGCGCGTGATGGAACTCGCCGCGAGGTATCCCGACTTCGTTCATGCCGCGATCGGATTTCATCCCGAGCGCTTCGAACTCACGGACCACGACCTCGGGGCGACGCTCGCGCTGGTCAAGGCGCATCGCGATCGCATCTGCGCGATTGGCGAAGTCGGCCTGCCCTGGTACGGCGAGGCGGCACACCGCGCGGAGGTCACGGTGCGCGCGCACGCGATCCTTGAGCGCTTCGCACTGCTTGCATGCGAACTGGATCTCGCGTTGATCCTTCATTGCCCTCACGCGACGGCCGCTGACGCGCTCAAGATCGTCACCGCCGCGAAGGTGCGCCGCGCAGTCTTCCACTGGCACAAGTCTGACGCGGCAACCACTCGCGCGATCGTCACGGCTGGGTATTTCATTTCGCTGACTCCTGAGGTGGTGTATCGCGATCGCGATCAGGCCCTCGCCGGAATTGTTCCGATCGAGCAGATGATGGTCGAGACGGACGGCCCGTGGCCCTACGGCGGTCCATTCGAAGGCAAGCCAACCGAGCCCAGTTTCATCGCGGATGTGATATCTGCGATCGCGAGAATACGGAACCTTTCAATCAGCGCGATTGCGCATGCGCTGGCATCGAACGCGCAGCGCCTGTTCGGAATAGCCACCTGAGGAGTCATCTCATGGAAGTCGCATTCGGAATTTTCGATCACCTGGAACGGCGCGATGTTCCGCTGGAGCAGCTCTACGAAGAACGTCTGCAACTTCTCGAGGTTGCGGATCGCGCGGGAATTTTCTGCTACCACTTGGCCGAGCATCACGCGACTCCGCTCGGCATGGCGCCCTCCCCGAACCTGTTTCTTACCGCGGTCGCGATGCGCACGCGCAAGATTCACCTCGGGCCGTTGGTGTACCTGCTGCCGCTCTACCATCCGATGCGGCTGGTCGAAGAGATCTGTATGCTCGACAACTTGAGCGGCGGACGCCTCGAAGTGGGCGTCGGGCGCGGCATCTCACCCTATGAGCTCGCGCACTTCGAGGTCGGTTTCCTTCAATCCCGCGGGATTTTCGAGGAATCGCTCAAGGTAATCGTGGAAGGACTGCGCACGCGCAAGATCTCGCACCGCGGCGAGCGGTATAAGTTCACGGACGCGCCGATCGAGGTCGTGCCGAAACAGAAGCCGAATCCTCCCTTCTGGTACGGCGCTTCCACGCCCGAAGGACTCGCATTCGCCGCGCGCCATCGGATGCAAATCGTGACCGGCGGTCCCAACGCGATCGTCAACGGAACCGCCGTCGCGTATCGCGAGCTGCTCGAAAAGTTTCGCGACAGTCCTGACGATCTGAATCCACAGATCAAGGAACCGAAGATTGGTGCGGTGCGGCACTTCTTCGTGGCTGACTCCGACCGGCAGGCTGAGGAAATCGCGATACCCGCCTATCGCGTCTACTACAACAACATCGTCAAGCTGTGGCGCGATTTCGGCACCGTCCCGACGCTATTCACCGACGATCTGCTGCGTGCGTGTTCCGCCGATGCCGCCATCGTCGGTTCGCCAAACACGGTCCGCGAGAAGGTCGCCGCCTACTTCGAGCAGAGCGGAACCAACTACCTCGTACTGTCGTTTGCGTGGGGCGGGCTGACGCATGAGCAATCGCGGCATTCGCTCGAGCTGTTCACGTCGGACGTGCTGCCGCATTTTGTTAAGCGAGCTGCTCTGTGAGGTCGTGCAGGGAAGCTGTGATCGCTTGAAGGATCAAGAAGGGGGTTTATTGCGATGCCGATCTATGAATACGAGTGCGCGAAGTGCCATCGAAGCACCAGCGTGCTCACGATGCGCGTCAGCGAAAAGGCCGACGCGGTCTGCAGACACTGCGGCAGCGACAAGCTCTCGCGGTTGATGTCGCGTTTCGCGATGCCGAAATCCGAGGAGGCGCGGATGGAAGCGCTGAGCGATCCTTCAGCCTTCGGGGACCTCGATGAGAACGACCCCAAGAGCGTCGCCAAAGTGATGCGCAAGCTGGGCAAGGAAATGGGCGACGAGATGGCCGGCCCGGAAATGGATCAGGCTATCGAGGAAATGGAGCGCGGCGACCTCGACGGCGGCGGCGAGGATTCATCGGGCGGCGACGACCTGTGACGCTACCCGTTCCGTCCGATCGGAGGTGAGCACCGCCACCGGGGTCAGGGACGCGGGAACGGCAATCGCTTCCGGCTTCATCGACCGGCCTCCGTTGCGCGCGAAGCGAATCGCGCGAGCACGATATTCCATCCGTCGTCGTAGCCTCGGCCCACCTTCTCCATGATCGGGCCTTGCTCCCATCCGCGATGCTCGAGCTCGACCCGAGTGCCGGCGCCCTCGGCAATGAATCGCACTTCGATCTCGGTCGGTCCCTCCCAGTCGGGCGCTTTCCAGGTAAGGGTGACCGCATGCGGCGGCTGAAACGCGATGACGCGACCGACTTCGAATTCAGTACCATCGGCGAATCTTTCGAATAGCCGCCCACCGACACGACCTTCGATGAAAATGTCTTTGGCGCGTTCGCGGCCGAATGAAAACCCTTCCTTGAGCGGCCACCATTTACCGATTTCTGCGGTGAACACCGCAAACGCAATTTCGGGCGGACGCGCGACGCTGATGGATTTGCGAATCGTCATCGATTCTCCTCCAGGTAACGCTTGAAGGCGCTGAGCGCGGTATCCCAGAACGCGCCGACCTCCTCCAGTTTCTTGATCAGAGCTTCGACTTGCGTGCGGCCGCCGGGTGCGAGTTCATAGATGCGCTCGCGCCCAACTTTCTTGACCCGGATCAGGCCGGCCCTTCCCAGCATCCGCGTATGCTTGACGACGGCGGGACGGCTGATCGCAAATCCCTGCGCCAGTTCACCGGCACGACATGGTTTATGCGCCAGGCGGCGCAGCAGTTCCCTGCGGGTCGAGTCGCCGAGCGCCGTAATCGTACGATCTATCGACATGACCGAACATGTAACCGCTTGGTTTCACATTGTCAAGCAGGATCGAGGCGACCAATGAGGGACTTCTCTCAGGATTCGATAGCGACGATCGCGGCCGCAGCCATCCCCTCGCCGCGACCCAGCGCACCGAGCCCTTCGGGACTCGAGGCCTTCACGTTGAGCAGCTTGGAATCGGCGCCGAGGGCGCGCGCGAGGTTGAGCCGCATCTGATCGAGATACGGCGCAAGTTTCGGCGCCTGCGCGAAAATCGTCACATCGGCGTTGCCGAGCTTGAAGCCACGATCGCTCGCGAGCTTCCAAACCTCCCCGAGTAGCATGAGGCTGTCCGCATCCTTGTAGCGAGAATCGCGGTCGGGGAAATGCCGCCCCAGATCGCCCTCGCCCAGCGCGCCGAGGATCGCGTTGGCGAGCGCATGGGTCGCGACGTCGGCATCCGAATGCCCGCCGAGGCCGCGTTCATATGGAATCTCTAAGCCACCGAGAATTAGCCTGCGGCCTTCGAGCAATGGATGGAAATCGAAACCCTGGCCGACTCGAATTGTCATCGTCGTGGAGGAGTCGCTTTGGTGAAGGCCGCGCGCTGCGTTGACACCATCAACCCTCCCCGCCAAGCTTGGGACAAACGCAGGCTGGAGGAAGGTGGGCGATGCCGGCTTTTGTCAAAACTCCGAGGTTCATCATCAGCACGATTTTCCTGATCTGGCTGATTTCAACCATTTGGATGAATCACAATGAGCCGCCCGTGTATGTGTTTTATGCTCCGTTCCTGAGCCTCCAGATTCGACTGGTGTGGGCGCTGGTCTCCGCCGCGGTCTTCGGTGCCGTGGTCGCGCTGGTTGTCATGTATATGTGGAATCATCGTGCCTCGAAGAAAGCCGCTTCGTCGCTCGCCGCATGAGGCTCGAGTAACAGCGCTATCGCCGCGCTTCCTGCTTTGAGCAGGACTTCCTTCGCTGGACCGATCAACAGCGCATCGGCGCGTGATAACGAGCTGAGAATGCCGGAACCCTGATTGCCGGTGGGCATGGCATATAGTTCGCCTTCCCTTCGCTCCAGTCGCACGCGCACGAATTCCGTAAGGTTGTTGGCGACCTTGATATCGGTGGCGCAAGTGACCCGGATGCGGGGTAGCCCGAAACTCCGGTGGCCGCCCATCTTCCTCAACGCGGGTCGCGCATAGAGATAGAAGCACACCATCGTAGAGACCGGATTTCCCGGCAGTCCAAATACCGGCCGCCCGCCCATGATTCCAAATTTCAGCGGCCGGCCAGGCCGCTGCGCAACACCATGAAACAGCGTGCGCATCCCGAGCTCGTCCATCACACCTTTGACATGGTCGAACTGGCCGACCGACACGCCTCCAGTGGAGAAAACCACGTCGAAGCGCATCGCCTCGGAAAGCCGATCGCGGGTGTCCTCGATAGTGTCGCGAGCGACTTTGAGGATCGTCGGATCGCCTCCCGCTTCGGCAATCGCGCCGGAGAGCGCGTAGGCGCTGGAGTTGACGATTTGCGCGCCGGTGGGGATTTGGTCGACGTCGACCAGCTCGTCGCCGGTCGCAACGATCGCGACCTGCGGCTTGCGGTAAACGTCGAGCATCGAGCGATTGAGCGATGCCAGCATCCCGAGGTCCGAGGCGGTCAGCACCTTGCCCGCCGACATCGCCAACTCGCCCTCGCGAAGATCCTCGCCGCGCGGACGAATGAACGCGCGCGGCTCCGCCGCCGCGAGTATCTCGACCTTCGAATCGGCACCACGGGTGCGCTCGACCTGGATGATGGCGTCGGCGCCCGCGGCGATCGGCACTCCGGTCATGGTGCGGATCGCGGTACCTGGCTCGACCCGATGCGTCGGCATCGTTCCCGCGCCAACTGTCTCTATCACCTTGAGCGAAACCGGATTGGACTCGCTGGCCAAGGCAATATCGGCGGCGCGGACCGCATAGCCGTCCATCGCTGAATTGTCGAATCCTGGGATATCGCGCGGAGAATGGATCTCCTCCGCCAAAACGCGGCCGAGGCCAGCAAGGATTGGTACACGCTCGGCGCCGAGCGGAGCGACATTGTCGAGCACGATTCGGAGAGCTTCGTCGGCGCTGATCATGGTCTACGTCGAAGCATACCATCGGATGCAAAAGAAAAAAGACGCGGCCACGCGACCGCGCCTTTCAGAGAATCTAATCTCACAATCAGGGCGTGACTAGCTTCGCGTTGCGTCCGGTGATTACCTCGTCGATGAGGCCGTACTCGACCGCCTGCGCCGCGCTCATGAAATTATCGCGGTCGGTGTCCTTCTCGATTTGCTTGATGGTCTTGCCGGTGTGGCGGGCCAGAATCTCGTTGAGGATTTCCTTCTGCCGCAGCGCTTCGCGGGCCTGGATTTCGATATCGGCGGCCTGCCCCTCGAATCCGCCCGAGAGCTGATGAATCAGGATCCGCGAATGAGGCAGCGCGTAGCGGCGTCCCTTGGCGCCGGCCGCGAGCAGAAACGATCCCATGCTGGCCGCTTGGCCGCAGCATAGCGTGGACACAGGAGGCTTCACGAATTGCATCGTGTCGTAGATCGCGAGGCCCGCGGTAACTGAACCGCCCGGCGAATTTATGTACATATTGACCTCGCGGTCGGGATCCTCGGACTCGAGGAATAGAAGCTGCGCAGTGATCAGATTGGCGAGGTCATCGTTCACGGTGCCGCCGAGAAAAACGATCCGGTCCTTCAACAATCGCGAATAGATATCGTAGGAGCGTTCGCCGCGGCCGGTTTGCTCAACCACATAGGGAATGAGAATGCTGCTCATGCTTCAAAAATACTCCGCGCCGACGCCTCGGTCGAGAATCCAGATGAGGTTGTGCAAACAAATCCGCCGATTTTCATGTTTCGCACTGCTCGGACCGCTCTTGACGGTATGCGCGGGAACCGCGTTTGCCGCATCGCCTGCCGAGCGCGAGAAGAACAACTACTACCTGCCAGGAAAGAACCAATCGCAGGTGGTGAGCGTTTCAACCGCGGGCGAGGCGAAGGCGGAAATCATCGTGCTGACGGAGGCGGTCGCGATAAAGGAAACCGGACCCAAGGAAACCATCGCGAAGTTCGGCGAGGTCTACGCCTTCGAGCCGGCCTTCATCGCGGTACACAAGGATGAACCAACGCGGCTAGCATTCTGGAATCTACAGCCGGACGATGAGCATGATTTCATGCTCGCGGACCCGGATCTGAACGTGATGATGCATGTCAAACTCAAGCCGCTATCGAAGAATTCGTGGACTTTCAACTTCCACAAGGAAGGTGTGTTCCCGTTCTTCTGTGCCGTGCACCAACCAGAGATGAACGGCCAGATCCTCGTGCTGCCGGCGCGAAAATAGTTAGCCGATTTGCGCGATGGCTTTTCGCAAACGTGCGACTGTGCGCTCGCGGCCCAGGACCGCGATGACCTCGTAGATCCCAGGGCTGACGGTTCCGCCGGTCAGAGCGACGCGCACCGGCTGCGCAAGTTGACCGAGTTTCATGCTGAACCGGCCCAATACATCTTCAAAGACGTGCTGTATCGAGGCTTCCGAGAAATCGCCCTCGATCTTGTTAAGATCGGATGCGAGTGCAGCGAGTTGATCCTTCACTTCGGGTTTGAGGAACTTCGCCGACGCTTTCGCATCGATGTCGATGTCCTCGCGTAGATAAAACTTCGCGAAGTCGAC
>JBGPMZ010000131.1:0-6893 GCA_041487255.1 Binataceae bacterium (SeqCode)
AGTGGAGTCGTCATCAGGCGCGATGCTCTGGAAACGGTGGGCGGTTATCCCGAGCAACTGCGCGCGTTTGAGGATGTCTACCTATGGCTGCTGCTTCGCGAGGCGGGACCATTCGCATACGTACCCGAGAAGCTGGCGGTCTGGCGATTCGCGCATTTCCCAGCCGCGCTGAAATCTTCGGGTGGCCAGGAAGCAGCGGGTCGCATCTTTCGCCAGATGGTTAAGGCGCGGTACGGCGTTGATCCGGTGAGACATGTGAAGTCGCGCGAGCGAGCGCCGCGTAGCATCCTCGGATACATCGGTCTCGATGCACTGGCGCACGGAGATCGCACGACTGCGCGCAGCGCCTTTATGCGCGCCATCTGCCTCGATCCATATCGGGTACGAAATTACCTGCGGCTAGCGCGGACCCTTCTTCCCGCCGCGATGGCGCGTGCGCTTAGCGGCAAATCAGGCAGGGCTGCGTGAGCGAGAGCGGTCGTAGCGGCGCGTTGCGGCTGCCCGACTTTATCGCGGTAGGCCCGCCGCGCACTGCCACGACCTGGCTTCACGAGGTGCTCAAAGGCCACGTCTGCTTGCCGGCCGATCGTAAGGAGACCGACTTTTTCACCCGCTTTTACGATCGCGGCATCGATTGGTACGCTGATTACTTTCGGCAATGCGAGCGCGGCATGGTGGTCGGCGAGTTGAGCCCGATGTACTTCGCGTCGCCACCGGCACGCGCGCGCATCGCAGAGCATCTACCGCAGTGCAAAATAATCTGTTCGTTTCGTGATCCAGTCGAGCGCGCATACTCGAACTACCGGTTGCTGCGGCGCCTTGCCTCCACCAAGGTCGATTTTGAGCGTGCGGCGACCACCCGCGGCGACATGCTCGAATCGAGCCGCTACGGAACCCACCTGTCGGACTGGTTCGAGACCTTCGGGCGAGAGCGAGTGAAGGTTCTAATCTACGATGATTTGGAGTCGAACCCGCAGGCCTTCCTCGACTCAGTATGCGATTTTGTCGGCATTATGCGCTTTCCGATTTCGTCATCGCCGGTGGGCGCCGAGCGAGTGCTTGCCGTCAGCACGCAACCGGCCGGTCCGCGGCTCGCGAAAGTGGCGCGCGACGTCGTCGGTTGGTTCGTCGAGCGCCGCTATCATCGCGCAGCGAATCTCGTGCGCAACAGCCGGATCATCGAGTACATGCTGGAGGGAGGCGATCCATTTCCACCGCTCGCGCCCGACGTCGCGGAGCGCATGCGCGATTTCTATCGTCCTGAGGTAGAGAAGTTGGAGAAGTTGATCGAGCGCGATCTGTCAGCGTGGAAATTTGGCCGCGATCGATCTCGGACCGGCCCGGCGGCTTCAAACGCGCACAGATAGAACGCCCCTCAAGGGGGTGCCTCGGCGCGCCTCGCTCGTCCGAACGGCGTGGTCAGACGGTGCTTTTGCGCCAGCTGCGATAGCCGCGCGATTCGGTCAATCCGTAACGCGCGAGCATCCGATAC
This sequence comes from Binataceae bacterium (SeqCode), assembly GCA_041487255.1. GTDB lineage: Bacteria > Desulfobacterota > Binatia > Binatales > Binataceae > DATGKG01. The sequence goes on from JBGPMZ010000131.1 coordinate 1,493, forward strand.
ACGGTGTAGCGCGAGACTCCGAGCAAATCAGCGGCGCGATGACAATTGCCATGCGTAGCATTGAGCGCGCGCACCAGCGCGTCTTTTGAGGCCTCACGGATGGCAGCCTCGAGAGAGAATTTTGACTCTCCGGCTGCCTCGGGAGCGATCGCGGGTATGGCCACCGGGTTGGCTTCGGGAATTTCCACCCCAATCGCGGCGCCTGGCATTTCCGTCATGGGCAACGCCGACGCGTCGCGCCCTTCAAGCAAATTGCTCGGTAGCTCGTTCAGTGTGATCGAGTCGCCATCGGCCATCAAAACCGAGCTCTCGACCGCGTGGGCGAGTTCGCGAACGTTGCCCGGCCATTGGTACGCGCATAGCGTCTCAATCGCGGGGCGGGAAATACGGCGAATGTCCTTAGCGAACAGGCGGCAATACTGTTCGACGAAATGACCGACGAAAGCGGGAATCGCGTCGCGCCGATCGCGCAGCGGCGGAATTATCAAAGCCGCTGCGTTGAGGCGATAATACAAATCGTCGCGAAACTCGCCACCTTTGACCATCGCGCGCAGGTCGCGGTTGGTGGCCGCAACCAGCCGAATATCGACCTTGTAACTATGGGAAGAGCCGACCGGTTGCACCTCGTGCATCTCGACTGCGCGCAGCAATTTCGGCTGTAGCTTAAGCGGAAGCTCTCCGATCTCGTCAAGAAACAGCGTGCCGCCGTTGGCGGAGCGGAAGTACCCCAGCGAGTCCTCGCGCGCATCGGTGAAGGCGCCCTTCACGTGACCGAACAACTGCGATTCCGCCAGTGAGTCGACCAGGTTCGAGCAATTGAACGTAACGAAAGGGCCATTGGGAACCGCGCCCAGACTGTGCAGCGATCTGGCTACCAACTCTTTGCCGGTTCCCGATTCTCCCTGGATCAGAACGGTGGCTTTGTGCGGAGCGAAGCGAATGATGCTGGCGAACAGCCGCTTGAACTGCACCGACCGGATCAACATTCCGCCGACCCGTTCGGAACCTTCAACCAGCCGCTCGATGCCGATCCATTCGTGCCCGCTGCCGGCTGACCCGGAATGGCGCAGGTGTGCAACCGGCGCCGTAGACGACTGCGCAACCGTATCCTCGCTCAGGCTCATGGTTCCCCCTCCCCAGGTGGCACCGTAACTACAAATGGTACAGAAAGTCTGCCTACAAGTAGTAGGCTTTTACTTTTTATGGTTTTTGAAGGTATCTGTCAAGTAGTTGGTATCGACTCTGACACACTCCTTTGCGCAGCTTGTGGCAGCCATCTGCATAGAAGGGCTTTGGCTCTCGCAATTGATGCAAAGAATGCAAGACTGTACATCGTATGAAACTTCGATCGGAGCGCGCGCGAAACTTGAGAGCCACCGGCGCTACAGCGCCAATCCGCTGCCGGGTCGAACGCTACATGCAGCAGGATGTGAGCGCCGCGCGATGACGCTTTTGCGCCGCCGTGACCGTCCGCGCTCGCTACTTTTTGTATGAGTAGACGCAATCGCGGTCCCACGAGGGTGCTGAGGTGAATGCCGTCAGCGCGGTGCGGCGGCCGAACCATGGACGCCCTTTTATCGATGGTCACCAAGGGATGCCTTGGCATCTCGGCAAGATGCTGGTTTACTGTCTGATTCCGCACTCCTCGATGAGCCGGTAGCTCAGGCGGTAGAGCAGCGCACTTTTAATGCGCGGGTCGAGAGTTCGAGTCTCTCCCGGCTCACTTCAACATATCTGGAACGATTCGATGCGGGCCCGGTCTCGGCAATCGAGCACGTTGATGCGGTCGGCGTATTCTGCGACAAGATTTGTAACGTCGAGGATTAATGGACCGGATCGAATCGCACCTGAACACGGGCAGCGCCGAATACAAGACCAATCGCGCGGCGATGGAGTCGGCGGTGGTTGAGCTGCGCGCCACTATCGATCGCATTCGCGAAGGCGGTCCCGAGCAGGCGCGCAAGCGCCATACCGAGCGCGGGAAGTTGCTGGTGCGCGACCGCGTCAAGGCGCTGATCGATCCCAATACTCCGTTCCTGGAGCTGTCCACGCTCGCGGCGCACGGGCTCTATGACGATGAGGCGCCAGCGGCGTCTATCGTCACTGGAATCGGCAGGGTTTCCGGGCGCGAGGCGGTGATCGTCGCGAACGATGCCACCGTGAAGGGCGGCACCTACTATCCGCTCACGGTGAAGAAGCATCTGCGCGCGCAGGAGGTTGCAATTCAGAACCGTCTGCCATGCGTGTACCTGGTCGACTCGGGTGGCGCGTTCCTTCCGCTTCAGTCGGAGGTCTTTCCCGATCGCGAACATTTTGGGCGGATTTTCTACAATCAGGCACGCATGTCGGCGATGGGTATCGCACAGATCGCACTGGTGATGGGGTCGTGCACCGCCGGCGGCGCCTACGTCCCGGCGATGTGCGACGAAAACGTCATCGTGAAGGGGCAGGGCACCATCTTCTTAGGCGGACCGCCGCTGGTGCGCGCCGCCACCGGCGAGGAAGTCAGCGCTGAGGAGCTGGGCGGCGGCGACGTGCATACGCGGCTATCAGGCGTGAGCGATCATCTTGCGGATGACGATGCGCATGCGCTCCAGATCGCGCGTGCGGTTTTCGAAAATCTGGGCCATCGCGAACGAGCATCGCTCGATCAGGACACGCCGGAGGATCCCGCCTACGATCCATCCGAGCTATATGGGATCATCCCGACCGACACCAGAAAGCCGTACGACGTCAGGGAAGTGATTGCCCGTATAGTTGATGGAAGCCGATTGCACGAATTCAAACATCGTTATGGCGCGTCGCTGGTCGCCGGATTCGCCCGCATTTATGGCTATCCGGTCGGAGTCCTCGCCAACAATGGCGTGTTGTTCAGCGAATCGGCGCTCAAGGCCACCCACTTCATTGAATTATGCTGTGCGCGCGGCATCCCGCTGCTGTTCCTGCAGAACATCACCGGCTTCATTGTAGGAAAACGCTACGAACAGGGCGGCATCGCGAAGGACGGCGCCAAGATGGTCAATGCGGTCGCCAACGCGCAGGTGCCGAAGTTCACCGTCGTTATCGGCGCGTCCAACGGCGCCGGCAACTACGGGATGTGCGGCCGCGCGTTCTCGCCGCGCCTGCTCTTCATGTGGCCCAACTCCCGAATCTCGGTGATGGGCGGTGAGCAGGCCGCCAACGTGCTGCTCACCGTCAAGCTCGATCAGATGCAGCGCGGCGGCACGACCATGACCGACGCCGAGAAGGCCGAGTTCATGCGGCCCACGTTGCAAAAGTACGAGGCCGAATCGAGTTGCTACTATTCGAGCGCGCGGCTTTGGGATGATGGCGTGCTCGACCCGGTCGAAACGCGCCAGGCCCTCGCGCTCGGCATCGCCGCGTCATTGAATGCGCCGATTCCCAAGGGCGGCAACTTCGGCGTCTTCAGGATGTAGATGAAGCGGCCGCTCAGGAAACTGCTGATCGCGAATCGAGGCGAGATCGCGTTGCGCGTGATTCGAAGCGCGCGCCTGCTCGGCCTCAGGACAGTGGCAGTTTTTTCCGAGGCCGATCGCCACTCCACTCATGTCGCCGCTGCCGATGAAGCGCGGCTGCTCGGTCCGGCGTCGCCTGCCGAAAGCTACCTTAATATAGATGCGGTGCTGCGCGCCGCCATCGAGACGGGCGTCGACGCGATTCATCCGGGCTACGGATTTCTTTCCGAGCGCGCCGCCTTCGCGCGTGCGGTTGAGGAATCGGGGCTTGTTTTCGTAGGTCCGTCGTCATCGGCGATGGAGGCGGTTGGCGACAAAGTCGCGGCACGCCGTCTCGCGATGGACGCGAAGGTGCCGGTGGTTCCCGGCATCGAGACTGCCGATGAAGCCTCGGTTCGCGCGTTCGCGAAGAAGGTTGGATATCCCATTTTGGTGAAAGCGTCCGCCGGTGGTGGTGGCCGCGGGATGCGAGTCGTCGAGGAGCCGGGCGCGCTGGAAGCGGCGCTCGAATCCGCCGCCCGCGAGGCCCAAGCCGCATTCGGCGACGGGCGCATCTTCATCGAAAAGTACCTCGCCAGGCCGCGCCATATAGAGGTTCAGATTCTCGGCGACAGTCACGGCAAGATCGTCGCACTCGGCGAACGCGAATGCTCGATTCAGCGGCGTCATCAGAAGTTGATCGAGGAATCACCCTCGGTCGCCGTCGATGAGAAACTGCGCGCGCGGATCTGCGAGGCCGCGGTTCGCCTTGCGAGCGCGGTCCGCTATCAGAGCGCGGGCACCGTCGAGTTCCTGCTCCAGGATGGGGAGTTCTACTTGCTCGAGGTCAACGCGCGCCTGCAGGTCGAGCATCCGGTGACCGAAATCCGCTTCGGATGCGACCTGGTGGCCGAGCAGCTCCGAATCGCGATGGGCGAGCGCCTTTCCGATCCTGCGCCGCCACGCGGTGCGACGATCGAATGCCGGATTACCGCTGAGGACGCGGAGCACGATTTCCGCCCTGCGACCGGCCGGGTGTCGTATCTACATCTGCCGACGGCTCCCGGAATTCGCGTCGACAGCTTTCTAACCGAAGGCGCCGAGATCGGCGCCGACTACGACAGCCTGCTCGCGAAGATCATTTCATACGGGGCGAATCGCGAGGAAGCGCGGCGACGGATGCTGATGGCACTCGACGAGGTCATCATCGCCGGGCTTCATCATACCACTGCGTTTCTGCGCGACGTGATCGCCAGCGCGCACTTCGAGCGCGGCGATCTCTCGACGCGTTTCGTTGACGACCATTTCAAAGGATGGCGTCATGACGTCATGGCGGAAAAAGCGGCGCTGCTTGCCGCGGCGCTGGTCGCCTCGCGCGCCATCGGCAAAGGCGAGTCGGTGATGCCGGCGGGCACGAACGGAAAAGTCGAGCAGCGCGATCAATCACCGTGGACCACACTGGGTGGGTTTCAATTATGGGAACGCCGCTGAGACTCAAGCGTGTTGGCGGCGGTCCTGAGCGCGAGGTCCAGCTCGTCGCGATTTCCGGATCGGCAATCACGGCGCGCATCGAGGGCGAGGAGATCGCCGCCGAAATTGAAACGCTACCGGATGGTAGCGCGATGCTCGCAATAGGCGACCGTCGTTTTCACATCTTTGGTCTGAGGCGCGCGAATTCGATCCTGGTGGCGGCAGGCGCCATGAGTGCCGAGTATCAGATCGTCGAGCCGCGCCGCGGTGCGCGGCAAGTTGGCCTTACCTCGCCGACAATCGATGCGCCGATGCCAGGAACGGTGCTAAAGATCCTTGTCAAAGAAGGCGCGCTGGTGGCGATCAACGACCCGCTGATTGTGCTCGAGGCGATGAAGACCGAGACTTCGCTGAGCGCCGAGAGTCCGGCGATCATCAAACGCGTTTGTGTGCAGGTCGGCCAGCGCGTCGACCAC
>JBGPMZ010000132.1:0-6834 GCA_041487255.1 Binataceae bacterium (SeqCode)
CGCAACCGCTCGCTAGGTAAGACGCTCGGAGGCCGGCACGGTTTCGTGCGCTATCCTGCCAGGGGCTGCGGATGCCCTCTTAGGTGGCACAGCTTCAGCTTCTGATCCTCTTCCGTCACCACCAGAGTCTTCCGCCACGGCATCCTCCGCCCTCCTGCCGTGCAGTTAACTCTGTTACCCATGCATCCGGTCTATACTGTTACCTATCTATCCGGTCTGTACCCGCGAACCGCCCCTACCCGGAATCGCGAGCGCAGTTTTACTCGCCGTACTTCAAACTGACGCACTACGCAAAATCGCTAAACAGGCTGAATGAAGCTCCGCCGCGCTCGCGCTCCTTCTAGTTTGTGTGCTCTTAGCAGGTTGCGGAACAGGCCCTTCGGCGGCTAATCGCGCTTTCATAGAAGCCTCGCTGCCATCGGGCGATCCATGTCGCGCAGTAAATCCAGGGATGGGCAGAATGCACGATTGCGAAGAACTCCGTGCGGCTTCCATCAAGAACGCGCTGCTTGAAGACTATCGGGAATGCGTTGATGCGAACGCGAACGACCCACTCGCTGTTCGGCTATCTTGCAGAGCTTGAATGCGTTCAGCGTCAACGTCGGCTCAAATCAGAACCCGAATCCCAAGCCTTCAAATTAAGCCAGTATCGAAGCGACAATTTGGTCACGTCCGCGACGCGAAGCCGTGGGCTTACGCGCGCCCGATGGTTAGTTTCGTAGGGGTCTGGAATTTGGATGGCGCCTCTGGAGAAACGCGAGATGGACAACCTCAATCAATCGACATCGAAAAATCGCGCGCCTAATCGCTTCGCCGCCTTGGCGCAGTATCGGCGGCGCGCGCGATTCTATGACCTCGAACTGGCGCTCATCGAGCCAGTGCGGCGGCGCGCGGTCGAGCGCCTTGGTCTGAAGGGTGGCGAGGCGGTTCTCGATGTTGGATGCGGCACCGGTCTCAGCTTCGAATTGCTGGAACAGCGCATCGGGCGCGAGGGCAGGGTCATCGGCATCGAGCAAAGCGCCGATATGCTCGATCAGGCGCGCGCTCGCGCCGAGCGCGGCGGTTTCGACAACATTGCTCTGATACCTTCGCCGGTCGAGGATGCTGAGCTAGCGGACCTTGCTGACGCGGCGCTGTTTCATTTCACCCACGACATTCTGCGCACGCCGGCCGCGGTCGCGAATGTCATTAGGAATCTCAAGCCGGGCGCGCGCGTGGTCGCCTCGGGCCTCAAGTGGGCGCGGCCGTGGGCGCTGCCAACTAACCTGATCGTGCTGCAAGCGGCGCTGGTGTCAGTCACCTCGCTCGAAGGGCTGGCAGAGCCGTGGAGCAACCTCGCGCGATGGGCGCGTATCGACAAAGTCGAAACGATGCTCGGTCGTGGCGTGTACGTCGCCACAGCAACCGTGGGCGGCGAAGTCCCACTGCCGCAGTAATCTCTGGCACTCCACCACCGCGCTCGCGGCGAGCGCGGCCCTCACCCGCAATCGAACATGCGAGGCATGTTCAATTGCGACCTCTCCCAGCGTGCGGCTTCGTTAACTCAGCCGCGGGAGAGGGTTTGAGAGCCGCCTCCTTCCGAAGTGGGCTTCGTAAACTCAGCCGCGGGAGAGGGGGAAGCGCGCGCTGACGCGGTGACTGACCGCAGCTCCGTAAGTCAGCCGCGGGAAAGGCATCACGGATCCAGCCACTCGAAACCGTCGGCGCGGATGAGGCGGTCGGCATCGTCAGGCCCCCAACTCCCGGCGGGATATTCGCGCATCGGCACGCGCGCGTCATCTTTCCACGCATCGAGAATGCCCTGGATGAACTCCCACGATTTGTGGACGAAGTTGTCGCTCGGAAAGAGCGTGCTGTCACCGGACATGACATCGAGCAGCAGGCGCTCGTAGGCGTCGGGCGACACGTCCTTGCCGAACTCGCTCTCGTAGTGAAGGTTCATTCGCACCGGGCTTATCGCGACGCCGAGCCCCGGCCGCTTGGCCATCACGTCGAACGAAAATCCCTCGTCGGGTTGGATGCGAATCATCAAAACGTTAGGAGGGAGATTAGCGTTGCGATTGAACAGAATCTTCGGCGCATGATGAAACTGCACCACGATCACGGTCTCGCGCTTCGGGAGCCGCTTGCCGTGGCGCAGAAAAAACGGCACCCCTGACCATCGCCAGTTGTCGACATAGGTCTTCAGCGCGACGTAGGTCTCGGTTTTCGAATTCGGCGCCACGCCCTTTTCCTGCAGGTAGCCGGGTGCTGTCTTGCCCTCGAGCGTGCCCGCGGCGTAGCGCGCGCGTATGGTCAGCCGCGCCGCGTCTTCAAGCGAGATTGGACGCATCGCGCGCAGCACGTTGATCTTCGCTTCGCGGATGGCCGAGGCGTCGAGCGAGACCGGCGGCTCCATCGCGAGCATGGTGAGCACTTGCAGCATGTGATTCTGCACCATGTCGCGCATCGCGCCCGAGTGATCGTAATAACCGGCGCGAGTGCCGACGCCCTCGCTCTCAGCCACGGTGATTTGCACGTGACTGACGTTGCGCGATCCCCACAGCCGCTCGAAGATGCTGTTGGCGAAGCGCAGCACCAGCAGGTTCTGCACCGTTTCCTTGCCCAGATAATGATCGATGCGGAAGATCTGCGACTCCTCGAGATAGCGGCGCAGCGTGTTGCTGATTTCGATCGCGCTCGGGAGATCGTGGCCGATGGGTTTTTCGACCACCACCCGCGAGAAATTCTTGTCGCGCGGATCGCGAATCAGCCCCGCCTCGTGGAGACGTTCGATCGAATCGCGAATCGCCTCGGGCGGTATCGAAAAATAGAAGACTCGGTTGGGTGGGGTTCCGCGTGCCTTCTCGATCTCCTCGAGGCGCCGGCGCAGGCGCTTAAAGCCGTCGGGTTGGTCGAGGCCGCCCATATAGTCGAGCTTGTCCTGGAAGCTGGACCAGCATTTCTCCTCGACCTTGAGGCGCGAGTAAGTGGTCACCGCCTCGCGCGCCGAGGTGCGGAATTCCTCAGTGCTCATTGGCGTGCGCGCGAAACCGACGATCGCGCTCTCATTCGGCAACAGCCCTTGTCCGCAATGTTCGAGGTTGTAGAGCGCGGGCAGCAGTTTGCGGCGCGCCAAATCGCCTGAAGCGCCAAGTATCACAATCGAACACGGAGGAGCGGGATGTGTTTCAGAAATGCTCAACACCGTCGCCATCGACAAACCTCCGACGAAAAAATCCGACCGTTTTCAGTCTGTCATGGTGGCACGCCATCTGCACAACCAAGTCATGTCCGGCGTAGGGGGAAAAGAGGGGCGGGCCGTTGCAAACGGTCCTTACTTCCCTTCGCCATCGCGACAGTCTAACTCCCGGTAAACCTCTTACAACCAGACTACGGGGCTCCGGGTGATGAGATCAAAGCGGGCAAGATCGGCTCGGGCCAAGAAATCGTGTATTACCATAGGTAGGTTATATTGACTCACTGTTTTGGCGGAGCGAAGCTGTAACTCCGATCGGGTAAGTCGTCGGTTAGAGATTCAGCGCGTTTAGTTCGATGGGCCGGCATGGGATGACAGTTCGAGAAGGGATCTGGGGGAAGAAGCCGGAGACCGGTAGCTTACAGGGTCAAAGGGGAGCTGCGCGCATTTTCCGGCTCCGGCTTGAACTTTTGCTGGGCCTCGCGGCCGGTCTTTTGGCCGCGAGTAGCGCGATGGCGGCGGACATCAATTCATGCGGCATCACCATCGCCAAGTCGGGTTTCTATAAGCTCACAAAGGATCTGAGCGCGAGCAGCGGCGATTGCATCGAGGTCAATGCCGCGAAGGTGATCGTCTTCCTCGATGGTCATCAGCTTAGCGGCGCCGGTTCCGGCGTCGGCGTCAGATTTTTTCCGCGCGCGGCGCATTCGTTCCTGGAGGGCGGCAACGCAACCATCAGCGGTTTCAAAATCGGCGTCGAAGATGACGCCGCGCATGTTCGTGGCGACAACTTCAACGCCAATGGAAACTCCACCGGCGGCGTCCTGGTGAACGGTGCGCAAGGCAGCACTTTTTCGAATTTCCAGGCCTCCAACAATGGTTCGTACGGCGTGCACTTTTTGGCCGGGGCCGGCAGCGTCGCTGAAAGCGCGCAAGCCAGCGGCAACGGTAGCTATGGCATCTGGCTCGACGGCGCCAAAGAAGTTCGCATCGACAACTTCGATACCGAGCAGAACTCTATCGCGGGTGTATACATCGGATGCGCCGGCAATGGCCCCGGCGGCGCCTGCTCCGGTGGCATGCGAATGAGTTCCGCGAATCAGGTTTCCGACGGCTTCGCCGACGGCAACGGTCCATATGGAATCGCGATCGATGCGACCGCAACCGCTAACATCGTCACCAGCGTGGAGGCGATGAACAACAAGTCCGCCGATATGCTGGAGCTCGGCAACTGCGCGGCCAGCTCGTGGTTCGGCAACCAATTCGCGAGCGCGACGCCGAGCGGTTGCATCAACTAGCACGACTCCTTCGAAACTCGCGCGGGCCCGCGTCCTCGTCACCATCAGAGTCGCATAGCGTTGCGCGCCGATTTCCGATTTAATCTTCAAAGGCCGATCTACTCTTTGCATGCCGAAAGCGCTGGATTCACTTTTTCAAAATGGCGAATGATCGTGTTGCTACCGATGACGGCGTCCGCAGCCCGCAGGCCATCGATTGGCTGCCGGTGCTGCTCTGGGGAATCGTCATCTTTTCGATGTCGACCTCCACCTTCTCCGCGCTGAACACGTCGAGGTTTATCGAACCGATGCTCACCTGGCTGTTTCCGCTGGCGTCCAAGGAAACCATCACCGTGCTGCATGCGCTGGTGCGCAAGAGCGCACACTTTACCGAATACGGCGTGCTGTTCTGGCTGCTGCTGCGCGGCCCGATGGCGGGGCGGCCGTACACCGCGCTCGCACTATGCGTGGCCTATGCGCTCCTCGACGAGGGACATCAGGTTTTGGTGCAGGGCCGCACGCCCTCGCTCTACGACGTGGCACTCGATTCGACCGGCGCACTGTTCAGCCGCTTCCTGAATCTGGCACTCGCCGAGATGGCGTAGATCGCTACGTCGGCGGCTCGGGCGCGGATGAGATGCGATCCACCCGGCCATAGAACGCGCGCAGGTTTGGCATCGACTCCGGAAGCTTCAGCTCCCCGGTAAAGCCGGCCAGATGAAGTTGTCCATAGAGCGAAAAATCCGCGAGCCCGATGCGCCCGGTCAGAAACGCGCCAACCCCCGCGCCGAGTTGCTCCTCGAACGGCGCGAGAACTTCGCCGGCGGCTTTCCAATTCGCCGCGTGTTCTCTTTCCATCCGGTCAACGAAACCTTCTCCGTACTTGCGCTCCCGGATGAGACGCCACAGCGCTTCGCGCTCCGCGCCCTGGCGGCGAAAATAGCGAAGCTCGTCGGGAACCGCCACGCGAAAGAGTGCATCCTCGACGGCGGTATCGATGTATCGCGAGAGAGCAACGTGAATTCCATGCTGCCCTGGCGGGAAAATCGTCGGCTCGGGACAGAGCTCCTCGAGGCGCGCCGCGATTCGAGCCGAATCGATGATGGTCTCGCCGCTCTCGAGCGTCAGCACCGGCACCATGATCTGTCCCGATGCGGTCAGGAGCTCCTTGCGCTCGACATAATCGACCTCGATGATTTCGTAATCGATGCCTTTGTAGTCGAGGATCTTGCGGACCTTCGCGCAAAACGGGCTGGGGTGGAATTGGAACAGGCGTGCTTTCATCGCATCAGTGCATCAGCATCTGCGACATCGTGGTGGCGTTCAAGATGCCGAAATTCTGGTAGCAGTTGTTGAACATCACGTAAGCGCGCCGCACCCCGCGCTCGCCGAGCGATTTGAGCTGCGCGGCCTTCTCCGCCAGCTCGCGTTCCGCATACAGATACTTGAAACGCTCCGCCGCCGTCGCGTGCTTGCCGAACCATGCGTCGCGATTGCGGCCGTGAAATCGCACGTAGGCGCGGTCGCCGGTCGCATCCATAATCGAGGGCGGAATTGATTTGTCCTCCGGCGCATCGATCGAGACGAAGTAGAGACCGTTGCGGCGCAAGAACTCCAGCGTCTGCGCGCGCTGCTTTTCCTCGCCGGTCCAACTGCGATGACGAAACTCGATCGCGAGCGACGCACCCGGCATCCGCTCCGGCAGGCTCGCGACGTAATCCATGTTGGAACTTTTGCAGATGAAATACGGCGGAAACTGGAAGAGCAGCATGCCGAGCGAGCCGCCGCGCGAGGAGTCGGCGCGATGAAGCGGTCCGAGCGAACTCCAGAACATTGCGAAGGCCGCATCGAGAAGGTCCTTGCCGGGAAAGCCGAGCCGGCGCTTCGCACGATCGGACTCGGGCAGCATCAGCTTCAGGTCCTTGGGCAATCGCGACGCATCGGTAGGATGCTGCGTCAGCCACGCGAAGGCCTTGATGTTGAACACGAAGCCGGGCGGGGTGCGATCGCGCCATAGTTCAGCGTTGCGTTCGGCCGCAATCGCATAGTAGGTCGAATCGACCTCGACGGTTTTAAATTGCGCGGCATAGAAGTGCAGGCGATCTTCCGCGCTCTTGACCTCGGGCGGATAGAAGTCGGTGGTCTCGACGAGAGTTTTGTCGGTCCACGAGGCGGTCCCGACCATGAATTCCGGCGCGCTCATCCAACAAGCTGCGACTGGTGCCGAGGGGGGGACTTGAACCCCCATGTGGTTTCCCACGGTGGATTTTGAGTCCACTGCGTCTGCCGTTTCGCCACCTCGGCACAAGGGTGCCCATCATATGCGATCCCGCGTGTTTCGCGCGAGAGCGCCGATCGGCCGGGCGTATCGGCATTGGC
>JBGPMZ010000133.1:0-6757 GCA_041487255.1 Binataceae bacterium (SeqCode)
CGCCGAGAAGTGGCCCTGAGCGCCGCGCGAAGGACCTTGAACGGCCACGGCCCCGAATCGCAAAAAGTGCAAAAACAAAGCACCGCTCGGCAGCGCCGAGCGGTGTCCTGAGGCTCGGCGAAGGACCTCAAATTGCACAATGCCGAGCATGGAAAACACAAAAACAAAGCCACCGCCAGTTCAGGGGAAGGAACGGCGTAACGGCGCGAATAATAAGGGTTTTCGAGGCAGTCGAGGAACGGAAGTTAGGGCAAAAGTCCGCCGCCGCGCAAGGCCGATGGACCTCGACCATATTTGACCGCCTGCAAAATGCTCTGTTAGCATCGCCATCCACTGCGGAGAGGGTTGGGCATGCCTATCGAAAAAAATGAACTGCGCACCGTGATGGGCCATTTCGCCACCGGCGTCACCATCATCACCACCTTCAATCGCGAGGGGACGCTGCATGGCCTCACCGCCAACGCGTTCACCTCGCTCTCGCTGGTCCCCCCGCTGTGCATCATCTGCGTCGACAAAAAGGCCGAAAGTTATCCGTCCTTCGAGGAGAGCAAGGTCTTCACCGTCAATATTCTGCGCGATGACCAGGAAGAGCTGTCGCGCAAATTCGCCGTCAGCGGCGGAGAAAAATTCACCGGGGTCGCATTCAAGCGCGGAGGCAACGGCGCGCCGATTCTCGACCAGGTCATCGCATGGCTCGAGTGTAAGGTTACGGCCGCCCACGATGGCGGCGATCACACCATCTACCTCGGCGAGATCGAGGAAGCGCAAACCCGCGAGGGCAAGCCGTTGATGTTTTTCCGCGGCGGCTACCGCGCACTCGGCGACTAGCTCATTCATCCAAGTGAGTTCCGCTTCACGCCTCCCCGGCATCAGTGTCTTCCTGCCCTCGCACAATGAGGAACCGAACGTCGAGCGCGTGGTGCGAGGCTTCGTCGCCGAGCTTCCGCAACTCGCGGCCGACTACGAAGTGATCGTCGTCAACGACGGCAGCACCGACCGGACCGGCGCGGTCGCGGACCGGCTCGCGAGTGAAAATCCGCACGTCAAAGTCGTTCATCATCAGAAGAATCGCGGCTACGGCGGCGCCGTGATTTCCGGCATCCGCGCGGCGACGCAGCCATACGTCGTGCTCGCCGATGGCGACGGGCAATTCGATCCGAAGGAGGTCGAGCTCCTCGCCGCGTATGTTCCCGAGTATGATGTCGTGGTCGGCAAGCGCATCCAGCGCGCGGACCATCTGATGAGGCGCATCAACGGGAAGGCGTGGACGATGCTGGTGCGCATAGTGTTGGGAATCGGGATTTCGGATATCGATTGCGGATTCAAACTGTTCAAGCACGAACTCCTCGATGGGATGGAGCTGCGCGCGCATGGCGCGATGATCTCGACCGAGCTGATGGCGCGGGTCGCCGGGCGCGGCGCGAAAATAAAGGAGATCGGGGTACATCACCTGCCGCGGCTGGCAGGCGAGCAGTCCGGTGCGAACTTCAAGGTTATCGTTCGCGCCTTTAAAGAGCTCTTCACGCTATATGGTGAGCTTAGAGCCGAACGTCGCCGCAGTCCCCGCCATGGCTAGCCACAACCGTGAAATCGAGCCTCAAAGGGGTTATTATCTGAACCGATTGGTTTAGCTCGCCCTGCGGAGATGCTAAAAAAGGAATGGGTAAGTCTGGCGAATTTCGCCAAATGCATGTGGCACGGCATTGGCAGTACACAGGCAAAAGGAAACTGCGGTCCAAAAAGGATCCGCACCTAGAGAGGGAGAAAAAAGAAGATGAAGCGTACACTAACCGTCCTGACCGCCGCGCTGTTCGCCGCTGCTCTCGCTGTGCCGGCTTTCGCGGAGGGAGAGCCCGCAGCGGCTTCGTCTCCTGCGGCAGCCGCGGCTTCGGACAGTAGCTCGTCGACCATGACGACTACCACCGAGACCAAGAAGCATCACAAGAAGCACCACAAGAAGGACGCCGACTCGTCGATGTCGTCGACCACTGACTCGTCCGCGAGTTCGACCACGACCAGCACCGCTCCTGCGGCTCCGTAACCTTCCCGAAAATCGGAAGACATGGACGCGCGGTGTGATGAACACCGCGCGTTTCTTTTTCCGAGCTCCCGTTTTTCTTACCGTCCGGTCCTACCAAACCGTGCGACGGCTTGCCATGTGGTCACGTGTACTGTGGCCATAGTTGGCGACACTCCCGTCACTTTTCCCCGCGAGTCGCGTTTGTCATGGTAATCTCACGTTCCGATCGAGGAGGAACCGGATATGGATCAGGCACGCAAAATCATCGTCGGCGAGACCACTCCGGATTTCTCCCTGCCCGATACCACCGGCACTACGCGGCAGCTCTCGGAGTTCACCAGAGACTCCCTATGCGTAGTGCTCTTCTATCGCGGACACTGGTGACCATTCTGCCTCCGCCAGTTGGCGGACTATGCGAAGGTCTATCAGGACTTTCGCAACGCGAGCGCCGAGGTCGTCGCGATCTCGGTCGATCCGTCGCAGCGCTCGGCGGGCATGCGCAAGGACCTGTCGATTCCATTTCCGCTGCTCTCCGACAGCAGCCGCGCGACGATCATCGAATGGGGCGTGCTCAACGCGGGTGAAAAAGGCGGCATCGCGATCCCGGCCACCTTCCTCATCGATCGCGAGCGCAAGGTCCGCTTCGCAAAGGTGGAAGACATGATGATGCGCGTCGAGCCGCGCGAGATGCTCGAGTTCGTGCGCAAAATGCCATCGGGAGATGCGCCTGCTCCTCGCGCGCGCGGCGTCAATCCCGCGATGATGTTCCTACGCGCGATGGCCAACGGCTTCCGCTTCGGCGTTAACGTAAAGCGGAGTTGATCTCCCGTTTGAAGCGATGGGGCGTCGGGTGCGGCTGATGAATCTTCCGGCGACACGAACGGCGCACCAGAGTCCATTCGGCATTGCGCGAGGTGCGAGTGCTCCCCTACATTTCCATCATGCACAAGCCACGCTCTTTCGATTGTCTCGCAATGGCAAACGATCTTGCCGATGAATCCTCCTTCAACTTCTTCGTCAACGGCATCCGCCGGCCGTTTCAGCCCGACTACGTCGAACCAAAGTGGCCGCGCGACCGCGTGGTCGATGTCAAGCATATCAAGCTGCAGGTCACGCTCGACTTCAAGGCACGTCGCATCGCCGGCACTGCGACCCATACTGTCGCGGCGATTCTCGATGGCCTGGCGCAACTGGAGTTCGATGCCGTCGAAATGGAAATCAGCGCGGTCCACGTCCGCGGGGAGCAGCATTCCTTCGATCATAGCGACGAGAAGTTACGCATCGGGCTGGAGCGCGTGCTCAACGCCGGCGATGAGGTTGAAGTCGCGATCGATTATTCCGCGAAGCCGCGGCGCGGACTCTACTTCATCGGACCGGATGCCGGTTATCCGGACAAGCCGCTGGAGGCATGGACCCAAGGCGAGGACGAGGACTCGCGCTACTGGTTTCCCTGCTACGACTACCCCAACGATCGCGTGACCAGCGAGGTCATCGCGACGGTGCCTGAAACTTTCACCGCCGTCTCCAATGGCGAGCTGCTATCGAACAACGTCAATCGCGCCGAGCATACGCGCACATTTCATTGGCGTCACGATGTTCCGCATTCGGCGTATCTGATCAGCCTCGCGGCGGGCGAGTTCGTCGAGATTCGCGAGTTTGCGGGAAGCGTGCCGGTGACCTACTACGTGCGCGCGGGCCGCGAGGACGACGCGCGCCGCGCATTCGGCAATACGCCGCGAATGATCCAGTTCTTCGAGAAGGCGATCGGCGTCCCCTACCCTTACGCGAAGTATGCGCAGGTCGCGGTCGCCGATTTCATTTTCGGCGGCATGGAAAATACTTCCGCCACTACGCAGACCGCAGACACGCTGCACGACGCGCGCGCGCACCTCGATTTCACCAGCGATGGGCTGGTCGCGCATGAACTGGCGCATCAATGGTGGGGGGACCTGCTGACCTGCCGTGACTGGTCGCACGCGTGGCTCAACGAGGGCTTCGCGACCTACTTCGAGGCGCTGTGGTGCGAGGAAGACAAGGGCGCCGACGAGTTCGCCTGGAACCTGCGGCTGAAACGAATGGCGATCATCGATGAGGACTCGCGCTCGTATCGGCGCGCCGTCGTCACCAACAAGTATCGCGCACCGATCGAGCTGTTCGATCGTCATCTGTATGAGAAGGGCTGCCTGGTCCTGCACATGCTGCGTCGCACGGTCGGCGATGAGCTGTTTTTCAAATCGCTCAATCTCTACTGCACGCAACATCGTGGTCACAATGTGATCACGCAGGATCTCCAGCGCGCCTTCGAAGACGCGACCGGCCGCAACCTGGATTTCTTTTTCGATCAGTGGGTCTACAAGGAAGGTCATCCGGAGCTGGAGATTTCTTCCGGCTACGACGACAAGCAGAAGCTCGCGAGCGTCACCATCAAGCAGACTCACAAAACCTCCGACGCCACTCCGGTGTTCCGCTTCCCGATTACGATCGCGCTGATGGATGTCGACGGCAACGAAGTGCGCCATCAGGTGGAGATCAAGGAGAAGGACAACATTTTTCATTTGCCCGCCGAGTCGGCTCCCAAAGCGGTCCGGGTCGATCCCGGCTTCGATGTGCTCAAAACCTTCAAGCACAAGCGCGGGCGCGAGGCGCTGGAAAAAGCGCTGCGCCACGCGCCCGAGGCGATCGGCCGCGGCGAGGCCGCGCGCGAGTTAGGCCGGGAGGGTAGTCCTCAGGCGGTCACCGCACTGCGCGAGGCGCTGCTGAATGACAAATTCTGGGGCGTGCAGGCCGATGCAGCCGCCGCGCTCGGCACGGTCAGGACTTCCGACGCGCGGGATGCGCTGATCGAAGGCCTCGCGCTGGGCCATCCCAAGGCGCGCCGCGCCGCTGCTCGCGCGCTGGGAGAATTCCGTGGCGATGCCGATGCAGCGGTCGCGCTCATCGGTGTGCTGGAGAAAGGCGACCCGAGTTACTTCGTCGAATCGGAAGCCGCATACGCGCTCGGCCGTACTCGCGACGAGCGCGCCTTTGCGCATCTCGAAAAGGCGCTGCAGAAGGATTCTTACCTCGACACGATGCGCGCCAATGCGCTAGGCGCGATGGCTGAACTGCGCGACGAGCGCGGGATCGAGGTGGCGCGCCAGTGGTGCGCGTATGGGCGGCCGCCGCGTGCGCGAGTGGCAGCGATCGGCGCGCTCGCCAGGTTCGCGAAGCTCAAGGAAAGCCATCGCGATGCGATCCTGGATTTCCTCACGCCGCTGGTCGACGATCCCGAGTTCATGGTCCGGATGCGCGTCCCCGGCGCGTTCGAGGAGATCGGCGACGCCGCGGCGATCGAATCGCTGCGCCGCTTGCTCGATCGCGATCTCGACGGGCGCATCCATCGCCGCACCCAAGCGGCGATCGATTCGATTCTCGCGGGACGCACCCGCATCGAGGAAGGCAATCGTATGCGTAGCGAGATGGACAAGCTGCGCGAGGACAATCGCAAACTCAAGGAGCGGCTCGACAAGCTGGAGGCCGCCGCCAAGCCCAAACCCTGATCGTTACTTTCGGAGCAGGCCTGTTCACGTCAAGCTGTTGTCGTGCGTCCTTAGGTCAGGTTGTTACAAGATTCGCGCACAGGAGTTCTTCGATGGGAAGGCTGACGGATCGGCGGCTCAACCCGGCACTCGAACTGATGGTCACTTTAGCGGTTGCGCTAATTTTCGTGTCACCTTCGATTTCGATGGCCGGTTGGAATGCCCAAACGTTCTGTGAGCGCCACGAATATCTCTGCGCCGAAAATGAGTTCAACTACCAAAACGGCAAGCACATCGGTCATGATGAGCCGGCGCTGCTCTTCTATTCCAACACGCCGGGCGCGGGTAATTCCGCGATTTACAATCTCACGGTGCCGAAAGATCCGCCCAAGCTCCCGAAGCAGGACGGCACCGGCGGCACTTTCAACTTCCAGTTGCATCCGGCCTTCTGGTTCGGGATGGCGATGTGCGATACGCAGTCGTTTCCAGAATTCACCAATACCTGCACCCCCGACGACGACGCGAATATCTTCGACAACTCCAACCCCGCCGCCGCCGACTACATCGGAAAACATCCTGGTACCGCTTTCATGGAGATGCAGTTCTATCCGCCCGGCTGGGCGAGTTCGTGCGACGGCAAGCATTGGTGCGCGGCGCTCACGATCGATAGTTTCAACTTCGACCCCAACAGCGACCTCGACAACAACGGCGACTGTCTCGGCATAGTCGGTGAGGAACCGGCCAACTTCGCCTTCATCACCCAGAACGGGATTTCGGACACTGCGGCAGATCCGCTCAATCCGGTGCTAATTCTTCCCAACCTCAAAACCGATTTGCTGATGAATCCAGGCGACAACATCACCATCGACATGCACGACACCACCGATGGATTCGAAGTGGTGCTCTACGACAACACCACGCATCAGAAGGGATCGATGAAGGCGAGCGCCGCGAACGGTTACGCGCAGGTGAACTTCGCACCCAATGCGGCGACCTGCACCAGCACTCCGTTCGCCTTCCATCCGATGTACGCGACCTCGGGACTGCATACTCGCGTGCCATGGACGGCGCATTCGTTCAACCTCGCATTCTCGGATGAGATCGGTCACTTCGACTATTGCAGCTCGGTCGATCCGTTTACCGGTGCCTGCACGCAGCCGGGCAAGAATGAGCCCGATGACACCGACTGCTTCACCGCCGCCGATTCGCCGCGGATCAA
>JBGPMZ010000134.1:0-6751 GCA_041487255.1 Binataceae bacterium (SeqCode)
GGTTGCCGCGATTTGACTCGCGAACGAAATCCCGCAACGCCGCGCTCTCTTCCACATAGCGCGAGATGTCGCCGACAATCGCGAGGCGCAGTCCGTAGTTCACGAACTTCTGCACGATCTCGCCCGCAATGCCCGTTCTCAAACGAAAGAAGTCATCGCCAAGCCGCTTAATCGGAACGACCAGCAGCTCGGCGCGATGCTCCCATGCAGTGCTGATGAGATCGTTCAGCTCGCGATTGTTTCGTAGCAGCGCTCCCTCCTCCTCGCACTCGATGATGCGCCCGCCATGAAGTTCGTATGATCTGTCCGGCATCGGGCATCTACCAGCAGTGCAGTAAATCACTCGTGCGCCCAACTCCATAGAATTGACCGCAGGCTGATTTTCTCCTGATGTCTTATGTTACCCCGGCGCGGAAGCGGTGATGCCATCCGCGCCGGGGCTAGTGCGAAAAGACTAGAACGCGAACTCGAGGTTGAGCTCGACCGCGTGGGTGTCGCGCGGAACCGGCTGGGCAATGGTCTTTGGCGGCTGGAACGGCGCCGCACCCGCCGAACTCGTATTCTTGATCGGCAGGAAGACATTGGCGAACTTGTTCGCATACGCAGTCGAGAACGGTTCCTGATCATGGTAGAAGCTCAGGTTTTGCGTATCGACCGCGAGCCGCACAAACTCGTTGATCTGCCATTCGACGCCGACCATGTAGCGATAGAAATCCAGCGGGTCGTTGTCCACTTTCGAGTTGGGCTCAAACCACTGGAGTAACCCGATGAGCCTGAACGGGGTGCGCGGAATGTGGATATGGCCGAAGACATCGAACCCTTGCTGGACGGTGCGGCTGTTGCCCAACAGCGCGGCCGTCATCGCGGAGAAATTGTAGTACTGCACATTGTATGGGTTCGCGGTGCCGCCGGCGGGCGAAGCCGCGGTCGGTGGCGTGAAAAATACCGTCGGTCCACTGCCGGAGAACAGACTGGCGCCGGGGAAAGCATTGTGACCCTGGTCATATTCGAGGGCGAGTCCCCATTGCTCGGCGGTGTAGTGGACTAGCGCCGACCATCGATCGAGATGCGCACTGGCCACGTGCCCGAATGCGCTGGGGTTCGGTCCGAAGCCGGTGTTGATCGATCCGTTGTCGGGCGAGGTGTTGTTGTAACCGTAATCGTAGAATCCAGTTATCCCGAGTCCCTGGTTCTTCCAGGTTGAACCGAAGGGAAACGCCGTCAATCGACCCATCACCTGCTTGGTGTTGGTCTGTTCGAACTGATTGTACTTGGCGTTGGTATACACCCCCATGGCGTAGTCAAGATAAGTCAGCTCGCGGTACTTGATCGGCCCGTTGATTCCGAGGCCGAGCTGGGTGGTTGACAGGCCCGCATAGTTCCACGGCGATGCGGTAACGTAACGGAAGGTGGTCAGCTCTTCTTCCCACGGCAGGAATGCGTTCGGGATAGACCCGAACTGCAGCGCCGCACCCTTGGTCGCATCGCCGGCCCAATCGAGGATCTTGTTGTATTCGAGGTAGGCGTACTTGATCCGATAGGACAAATCGCCGGTCAGGTTGCTGCTTACCGAGGAGACGTGACTGTTAGCCGTAGGTGTCGCGGTGCCGTAGGTCTTGTAGATATCGGGAGTGACCCGCAAGGTCCAGTCCGGGGTCGGGTTGAAGTAGAAGTTGAGATAGGCGCGGTCGATATCGAAGGTGTTGTAGAGGTTGTTGCCGGGCCCGGGCGGGTTGTTGCTATCGAACTGCGCTGGACCGAAACCGGTATGGGGGTACATTTTGTAGCTGGCGTACACCAGTGCGCCGACGCGGAACCGATCGCGGAAATTAGTCAGGTAGTCACTCCATGCGGGTTCGATCCTGGATACGCGGGTCTTCAGGTCGCTATTTTCCTTGGTCAGCGTTTGCTGATTGGCCATGAACTCGGCGCGCAGCTCGTCGGTGCTCTTTTTCACCTCCCGCTGGACTTGTTGCTGGACCGCCGCGGGCGCGGCCGCCGGCTCATCGAATCCCAGCGTCACCGCGACCCGGCCTTTTCCCGGCTTGCGATAGAGCGCGCCGGTTTTCACATCCTCATACAAGGTGATGCCGCGCGGCGCC
Organism: Binataceae bacterium (SeqCode); assembly: GCA_041487255.1. Lineage (GTDB taxonomy): Bacteria > Desulfobacterota > Binatia > Binatales > Binataceae > DATGKG01. The sequence continues at coordinate 2,103 of JBGPMZ010000134.1, forward strand.
GACTGTGCAAATGCCGGCCGCAAACCGCCGCCTAGCATTGATATTGTCAAGGCGGCCAGCAGCGCCGCAATGTTCCATCTCCACAGCTTCATCAAACTTCTCCTGTTTGTTGAATCGGATGACGCACGGTTTTTTATTGCCCGGCCGCTTTCTTTTTCGCCGCATCCTCGCGCAGCTTGGCCAGTTGATATGAGGTGTAGACCTTGCCGTTGCATGCGAACCGGCTCGGCGTCCCGGTATTCAGCACGGCGCAGTCCTCGACCCTGGGAATTGGTTTCGCAGCTGCTTGCGCATTGGCTCCGCTTTGCGCGGGCGGAGCGGGACTCATCGCGGCGCACCCGCAAGCCAGTGCGGCCAGCATGATCGTAGTTAAGCGCGCCAATCGCGCGCGGGTGATTCTGTTCATCGTTTCGTCCTCCCTCGAGTACGCCAGAATACTTGTCATTACGACAAGCGATGTGGCATAGCTCACGAGCGCTCGGAAAATGCAAAACCAAATCAACTGAGTCGCGCCGCGCGTGAGGCTGTTAATGAATCAATCCAAGTGCAACCTGTTGCGAGAGTTTGCCGTGGCCGTTGCGTTGATGATAGCGACGATCAGCGTGAGCTTCGCGGCGCCGGCGCACGCGGCGGAGGAGATCACCGTGGCTGCGGCATCGGATCTGACCTTTGCCTTTAAAGATGTCGCGGCGAAGTTCCAGGCGCAGACCGGCGATGGCGCGAAGCTGTCGTTTGGATCATCGGGAAATTTCTTTTCCCAGATTCAGAATGGAGCGCCCTTCGACCTGTTTTTCTCTGCCGACATCAGTTACGCGAAGAAGCTCGAAGCCGCCGGGTTGGCAGAGCCGGGAACGCTCTATCAGTACGCAGTCGGCAAGATCGTGCTGTGGGCCCCGGCCGACTCGAAGCTCGACGTGAGCAAAGGCTTGCAGATGTTGACCGGCCCCTCGATCCACAAGATTGCGATTGCCAATCCCGAGCATGCTCCCTACGGACGCGCGGCGAGGGCGGCGATGCGGAAAGAGGGAGTCTACGATCAAATCAAGAGCAAAATCGTGCTGGGGGAGAATATTTCCCAGACCGCGCAGTTCGTGCAGTCCGGCAACGCCGAGATCGGAATCATCGCGCTCTCGCTGGCGCTCGCTCCGACGCTGAAGGACAAGGGGAAATACTCCGAGATACCCTCCGGCGACTATCCCGCGATCGAACAGGCGGTGGTGGTTCTGAAGTCATCGAAGAAGAAGGACCTTGCAAAGAAGTTCGTTGCCTTTCTGAAGCAGCCCGAAGCGACGGAGATCATGCAGCGCTACGGCTTCGTCGTCCCCAAGTAGGCGCCGGAAATCGAGGAGGCTTGGGAGGCCGACGGGCGTGGGCTCTCAGTCGGCGATCTCGTCAAGCTTGGGATAAACGTGCAGTTGCCGCATCATCGCGGTCTTCTTCACCTGATGGTCCTGCATTCGGCGCAGGATGTCATCGAGGGTGCGCAAGGCCTCCGCAATGTGCGGCCCCTTGTTGAGCATCACGCATTCGGCGCGCTCACCCATCGCGGCATCGGTGACTTCGGCGCGTGAGGGATATCCGGTCTTCGCGAGGTTTTCCAGAACCTGGGTCGCCCATATCACCGGCATGTGCGCGGCTTCGCAAAACCACAGCAGCTCTTCCTGGACCTCGGCGAGGCGCTCGTAGCCGCATTCGACGGCCAAATCTCCGCGCGCGATCATAATGCCGCAGGATTTGTGGCGCATCACCGCCAGCATCAGATCGGGCAGCTTTGCGAATGCCTGCTGAGTCTCGATTTTCAGGATCACTCCGAGGTCGCTGCCGCCCAGCCGCTCCATCTCCTGATGCAATCGCAAGACGTCCTCGGCGCGGCGCACGAACGACAGTTCGACCGCGTCGGCATGCTCGACGATGAACGGCAAATCCTCGAGATCCTTTGCCGTCAGCGCAGGAAGGCTGATGGCCGTGTCCGGCAGATTGATCCCCTTGTCGGCGCCCAGCTTGCTCCCCGCCTCGGCCGCCTGAGTGATTTCGATTTCTAGATGGTCGTCGGTCACGCTCTTGATGCATCCGCCGATTTTTCCGTCGTCGAACCAGACCCGCTCACCGGCGCGCGCACCGAGGAAAACCTCTGGCAGGGTGCATGAGATATGGGCGGGCGCAATCAACCTTCCCCCGTCGTCGTAGCCGGCATTCGTGCCCGGGATGGGAGTCTTCGTGAGGATCAAGGTATCGCCCCGCTTCAGCGTCAGCCGTTGCGCGAGGCCTGGCAGGTCGCCGACAATCGTATCGACGTATCCCATCGATCGGTCATTGCGGCGCAAGTGCAGTTCAGTGCCGGCCGTCACGTAAGCCGTGTTTCTCGATTCAGTCCAGAATCCCGCGCCCGATTTTTCGGTCACCGTCAGTTTTCGCGATGCGCCCCGCGCGTCGGAGAACTCGACTTCATCGTAGACCTGAAGCTTCGCGAGCCATTCGCGATTCACTGGGAGTATCGCGTCGGCTTGTGCGCCCGCGGATACGTGTTCGTCCTGGGGAAAGAGGCCGACCCGTGCCGGCATAGTCACAAACCCGAGTGAATTTCGCTGGGGGCGAAACTTTACCACGCATGGTCCGGGCGCCATCGCGCCGGTGCGCAGCTTCGGTCCCGCGAGGTCCATCACGATGCGGCACTTGCGCCCGGTCTCCTGCTCCGCCCGGCGCAGATTCGTAGCCATGCGTTCCCATTCATCGCGCGAATCGTGCGCGCAGTTGATACGCATGCAGTCCATTCCGGCGGCGACCAGATCGCGCACGAAGCCGTAGTCGTCCGCGGCCTGGGTCGGCACAGTCACCATGATGCGCACGTTGCGCCGCGACGTATGCGGTCCGAACAGCGCCGCCGTATGAGCGTCGAGCAACTCCTTGCCGTCGGCAAAGCTCACCGCCGTGTGCTCCGCGGGCGGCGCAAAGGGTTGCCCGGCAAGCTGACGCAACAGGTTGAGCACGCTGTCGATGCTCGCCATCACGTGAGCCTCGCTCCTGCCAAGAGACGAGAGCCCGAGCGTCGCGAGCTTTCGCTGGAGGCTTCGCACGTCGCGGCGGCGCAGCGCGACATAGTGAAGGAGATTGCGCGCACTGCGATCGTACATCGGCTGGAGAAGACTCAGCTCGCGTTTGAAATGATGCTCTATCCGCACCATGTCGGAGCGGATTGCGGTAAGCTCCTCGATCAATTGATCGAGGAGCGAGGCATCCCAGTTCTCGTTGCGTGAAATCAATTGCAGACCGCCACGACGAGCATGATGCGTCGCCGGTAACATGGCCAGTGAATTCCGGTGATCACGAGCGATTTAATGTGTTCGCAATAGCGACGCCGGGTTGGACGTTGGGCGGACTGAATTCTCAGCACCGGCGATTTAACGATCGGAACGAATGAGAAAGGATCGGATCACTCTCGCTTTCACCAGCTCAACCAGGATTAGGTAGGTCGCGACGGCGGCGATGAGGAAAATGAAAAACTCCCCCGGCAATGGCTCGAATCCTAACCGCGTCGCCAGCGGCGAGAACGGCAACGCGATGCCTACCAGCACGATCAGAATCGTGGTTGCTGCGAGCGGCAGACTCGGCCGGTTGCTCCATGGCCGGCCGGCAGTTCGAATCACGAACAGCACCAGGGTCTGCGTCGCCAGCGACTCGACAAACCATCCGGTGTGAAACAGCGACGCGGACGAGTGGAAGACCATCAACAGGAACGCGAAAGTCAGGAAGTCGTAGATCGAACTGATCGGACCGATGATCAGCATGAAGTTGCGGATCACCCGCACGTTCCATCGCTGCGGCGAACGGATGTAGGCGGGGTCGACGTTGTCGGTCGGAATGGTCACCTGCGCGAGGTCGTAAAGAAAATTGTTCAGCAGAATTTGTGTCGGCAGCATCGGCAGGAACGGCAGGAACAGCGCCGCGGCCGCCATGCTGAACATATTGCCGAAGTTGGAGCTGGTCCCCATCAGGATGTACTTGAAGACGTTCCCGAATGCCTTGCGCCCCTCGATGATGCCGGCGTGCAGCACGCTCAAATGATGCTCGAGCAGGATGATATCGGCGGCGTCCTTGGCGACGTCGACCGCGCCGGCCACTGAAATGCCGACATCGGCGGCGTGCAGCGAAGGCGCGTCATTGATGCCGTCGCCGAGGAATCCCACCACGTTGCCGCGCTCCATCAGAGCGCGAATGATGCGGTTCTTTTGTCCCGGCGATACGCGCGCAAATACATCGGCTTCTTCCGCGACGTGCTGAAGCGCCAGGTCGGTCATGTGGACGAGGTCGGTTCCGAGGTAAATCTTCCCGCAATCGATCCCGACCTTCTCGCAGATGTGGCGCGTCACCAATTCGTTGTCGCCGGTCAGGATTTTGATCCGGACGCCATCAGCGCGCAGCGCCTGGATCGCGGGCGCGACATCGTCCATCGGCGGATCGATGAAGGTCAGGAATCCCGCCAAAGTCAGATCGCGCTCGTCCTGGTGCTTCAAACCTTCGGCGCGGCTCAGCTCGCGAAACGCGACCGCAAGCACGCGCAGCCCTTCGATGCTGAGCTGGCGAAACACCTCCGCGCAGCGTTTGCGCTCAGCCTCCCCCATCGGGCGCACCGCGCCATCGGTCTCGAGCGA
>JBGPMZ010000135.1:0-6730 GCA_041487255.1 Binataceae bacterium (SeqCode)
AAGCATGTACGCGCGAAGAAATTTATCGGGTTGGTGTAATCCTCCGGCGCCTTGCCACTCACCACCTGCTCGAGCGCAATCGCAAACTCATCCGGATTGAACGAGCGGCCCGCGCTGACTTCCGGGCGTGGCTGGACGACTTTGTACCAAGGCTCCATCGATCAGCCTTCTGCATCTCCGCGGCTTCGGATCTTTCCAGGCTCTATTACCGTGAAGCGTCGGCCAAGCTTGTCGCCGAGGGTTTTGACCGCGTCGGTGGTCGCGCGGGCCATCGCCGATCTGGCGTTGGCGGGAAATCGCAGCAGGACGACACCGCTCGTTTCGCGCTTCTGCGCATAAACCAGTTCCCCGAAGTCCTTATCTTCCGTGGGAAGCACGTGATCCTTCTTGTATGCCAGCGTCAACACCTCGCTGTCGGGAATCCGAGGCGAAATCTCCGCAACCGCGATTACTTCGTGGCCAGCGGCACGCAGCGCGCGGACCACGGCGAAGTCGCAACTCTCATCCGCCACGAAGCGCACGCGTTACGCCTTGGAGGATGCCTCAGAACCGGAAAGCAGAATTATCTCTTCATGTGCGACCGTATCCGCACCGTAACGAATCGCCGCGCGAATATCGTCGCGCGTCAGCCTCGGATAGGCGTCGAGTAGTTCGTCCTCGGAGCAACCTTCCGAGAGCTTGCGAAGGATCAGCTCGACCGTGATTCGAGTACCCTTGATGACGGGTTTGCCCATCATCACTTTCGGATTGATTTCGATCCTCTCGGTTGTCATTGGCTCGACCCCTTCGCTTCCTTCAGTCCAATGTTTCAATGCTTCGCTTCGATCGGAATTTCCACGAATCGCTCACGCGCCATCTCGGCGCCGTACGCGATGCACGCGAGGACATCCGCTTCCTCGAGACCGGGGTAAGCTTCGATCACCTCACCCACAGTCTCACCGTTCGCGAGCAAGTTCAGAATCAGCGACACCCAAATGCGATGGCCCCGAATGCACGGCTTGCTAAAGCATATTTTCGGGTCGATCGAAATTTTCGCGAGTAGTTGGTCCCGAGTCATGGTTCGCCTCACCTCGGCATTGCCAGAAGCATAGCATCAAACAGCCGTTTTTCCTCGCTGTCCTTGGGATATAGGGCTGAAAACGCGTTGGCAAGCCGAAGAAAGTCTGAGCCGCGATCCTCCTCCGCCTTGAGCATGGTGCGAAGCGCGTTCGACTTGCCGGCGGCCTGGAGCAGCATCGCAATATGGACGCGGTCGAGCGTGGTGGTGCCTGGCTGTGCGGTCGGCGCCTCGTCAGTCGATTTCGCAGTACGCCGCTTTCTCCTCTTGCCGTCGGCCGGCGGAGCGGTGCGTTTGGCGGAGTCTTCGGCAAATGCAAACTGGTAGTTGATTGGGCCTCCGCGATTGCGTTCGATGATGTCCGCGACCCCGGTTGCGCCGTCTTCACCGAGGAGATGCTGCGCGCGCTCGGTGACCGGAGCAGGCGGACGACTCCCTTTTCCGTCGAGATGATCCGGTCGTTCCAGTTTTCGAGATGTATTCCGAGCGGCTGCGAGAAACGGCGGACCACGTCGTAGATAAGGCTCAACCCTTTCTTCTTTTTCCCGCCGTCGTCGTCATCGTCCGTTGTGTCTTCGTCGTGCTCGGTCCCGGCATCGGAATCGCTATCGGCCGCGGTGGATTGAAGAGTCCACAGAAAGAGCGCGGTGAGGCGGGCGTCCTCTTCGAGCGCGCCGGCACCGCCGTTGCGCGCGCGCGCTTCGGCGGTCCCGAGAACTTGGCCGAGAGCAATACGCCCGACTGTCTCCCATACGTATGCGAGAAATCCACGCTTGTAGGGTTCCGAAGATTCCGGATTCCCCCCGAGCCGGATTTCGCGGCCTTCGGCATCCTCGACTTTGGAGTAGCGGCTATAGATCTCCATCGCAGGCCCGATGCAGGCGAAAACGAGATCGGCGCCGCGCACGCCTTCGGCTGAGAGCCGTTCCATCCAGTCGCCGATTCGCGTGGGAAGCTCACGGAGCACATCGCTCCAATCGCCAACAGGAACGTCGACGTCGCGAGGCCGACAAACCAAGTGCACACTCGTAGCGAGTGCAGCGGATTCGCGCGCACGCACGCGAGCAGATCGCTCGGTGGCGATGGGCCATGAAGCAGTCACGATCAGACGGGAGTCGATAAGTCCAGAAAGAAGAGCCTCCCATCCTTCTGTAGTCTTATGAGCGAATACGACGGAGCCAAGACCGTCTGCTTTCAGGCAGCGGCGGCCATCTGCAAAAGCAAGCGAAATCATTTTTTCAAAAAACGCTTTATTCTTTGGCTGTCCCTCGAAGGTTCTGGTCTCGTCTTGCACTATCTCGCGGTCTTTCGGACTCAAGGGATTGCTTGCATCGAAGGGGTCTTTCAATAGGGGGCTGCTCGGAGCGCTCCTCTTTAACCATACGAAGAAAAAATCCGAGAGATCCGAATACGGGATCGCGTCGTAATAGGGTGGGTCTGTGAACCAAACCGCCGCGGATTCATCCAGTATCGGCGACGACACTGCGTCGGCCTGCTCAGTGACTCCCGGCAGAGAACGAACCGCGGCCCAAGTCTCGACAACGTTGGCAATCCATTCGAGCGCTGCGCCAAAGTTAGCCGCCTCATCGCCCGTTGGACATATTTCGCAGAAGTCCCAAACTATCGGGAGAGCCTGTCGCCCGAAGGTGCTTGCGACTGCTTCAATCGTCTGAAGCCACCGGACCAGACTCGACAATTGGTCTGCGCTGCGGCCAACTGCCAATGTGAGGATTCGACTGAGATTTTGGATTTCCGGTTCTGATTGCGATGAAACCAGACGCGTCAATGTCGCCAGGGCTAATTTTTGGCGAGCGCTGAAGAGATCGCCCCAGCGCGTCATACCGTATAGCTGAACCCGGAAACCCAGTGTCCCCTGCGGCGGAAGCGGCTCATCAGGTATAGGGCTGAGGCCGTTCGGCAGCTTCTCCTTCGCGAGTTTCTCAACCGCCTTGCGTGCCTTCCAAACCGCCGCGTAATCGCGATCGGTCGCAACGCGATAATGGCGTCCCGCCTTGTCGTCTTTCAGCGTTACGATGGCGAGCAGACGTGCGCCGCCGATCCGGGTTCCTTTTTCATCGAAGAGCGTATCCGCGCCACCGCGTTGCTCGCGAAGCTGCGCCCGAACTCGATCCGGCGCGAGCACGCGCTCGCAAGCTAGGCAGGTTGCTTTCGCGCGTGTGACGCTTCCGGCCGGCACTTCTTTTTCGCTCTTCGGGTGGAATGCTTCGAACTCGAAGTCTGGCGTCTTGCCCTTTGGTCGTTTGATCTCGTATCTGAGCGCGCGGAGACGGCTCGTTTTCTTGCATAGCCAGAACGAGCGGACTAGCGGAATTTCCGCCCAGCAGTTAGGCGACTCGCAACGCACGGTTCTCGCCCAAAGATATGCTATCGGCGTGGCACCATCGGGATCGGATGGATAATATTGGGCGAGTTCCTTCTCGGCCTGCTTCTTGATCTCGGCGCCGACCCGGCGAAGCTCGTCCGCAAGCTCCGGCCCATGTCGCGGAATGTCCTCAAGCATCACCTTTAAGATGAGACACGCAACCGGATTCAGGTCGCTCGCGAACGCATCGCATCCAAGCCTGAGCGCTTCGAGCGGAATCGAGCCGCCGCCAGCGAAGGGGTCGACGACCAGCGGCGCTTCTTCGCCGTGCGCGGCCTTCACCAGTCCGCGTCCGACTTCCAGATAGCGCGGGTTAGCCGCAAGGTCCCAGTTTGAAAAATCGCCGATGAACCTGAGTAGTGCCTTCTGAAGATCGATGTCTTTGGGTCCCGGCTCGCCTTGAACTCTTGGTAGCAGCGAACGCGCTTCTTTTTTGAATTCGGCTGGACAGTGCGCGTCGCATGGGTCGGGAAGCAGCAGCGCGAGGAGCATAGCACGGCACGCGGCGAGCGGCCGACGCGCCCACCACAAATGCAGCGTGCTCGGGTGCCCGTGGCGGATGGACTTCTCTCGTGCCGAATGACGGCTCACCACCGCAATCGGAAAATCCACCTCCGCCAGCCGCTTACATTCCTTGGGGATCACTATCGTAGACGAACCTTTCCTAGTGCGCTTCCCGGGGCTCAGCGGTCCTAACATCCATTATCGTCGTCAGTTCTTTAATCGCGTTATGATCGAGGCCACTCGGACGGCGAATCAGTTTCGCTCGGTCGTCGCTCCACAACTCTTCGAAGTAATTTTCTGCGAACTCAGCGTAGGCTCGGCCTCGGAGATGGATTGCCCTCGCTATTCTGTTGAACCTCGGGTCCTGGAGTCCCAAAAAGACGTGCTCGTCACCGATAACGAGAGGCGAAAGTTGCGAAAGAGCATCCGGGATTGAGATCACTTTTACCTCGGAATACGAAGTGGCACCCCGTTTTCCTATTCACTCGACAATTCTTTCCAGCCTGTTCGAGTCGGTCATGTTAAACAATTCGTAAATTCGGAAGCGGTCTTTTGTGGCAGCGCGATGTAGCGCCCTATCGAAGTCCTCTATCGCAGGCTCGAATCCGCGAGGCTCTTGCTCGCGAGTTTCCGTGAAGCCATGCATGGCCGCGAGCAAAATCTTGCGCTTCTCTTCCGGCCCTTTCGAAACCTCATATATGGCCGCCGTGATGGCGGCGTAGGTCTCGGCTAGAGTGCCGCAATAGACAGCCTCGGCTTCGTGGATTCGCTTGCCAATATCTTCGATGCGCAATTCAATGGGTTCCAAGCGCATCTCGATCGGTTTAACGATCGTCCATCTCTCGGCGAAGACGTAAATGACGAGTTCTTCGAGCAAAAGAAACGAGAGAGTCTTATCATCAATGTGAAAGCGATTTAGTTGCGATCCATATGCGTGGTCCCCAATTACAGAGACCGCGGCTAGAAAAGCAGTTACAATCAGAAGTCCGGGCAAGAACCATCTCAGGTGTCGCATTGCTCCCACCTCAGCTCTTGGATGAGTAACCCCTACGCTTCCTGGTCTGTACGGCGCTCCTTCTCCTCAATGTGCTCCCGATGTGCATTTGCGGCTAGTGGGCAAGGTCCTTGACCGAAAGCGCATAGTGATCGATCTTTTGAATCTCGTCCCATTCCAATTGGGCAGGGTCGGCGATTCGCATCAGCTTCGGACCCTCCGGACGCTTGCAGCACGTCACGGCATACAGCCAGTAACAATCGCGGCGATCCTCGGCAGTTCGTTTTTCATTCGGCGTCAACGCAACTGTCCCATCAATGCCAGCGATGCCTTTGACTTCGATCAGCCGTAACTCGCCAGAGCGCGAGTCGAGACTGGTGATGTCGTAACCTAAATTCTTCTCGTGAATATCAGTGACCGTCCGCCCTTGGGCCTCTTCATATTCGATCGCCGTGCGCATCGCGATCGCTTCGGTCTCGGCATCGGGATGCAGATTGCGGATTTCTGGGCTGTCGCGATCAGGATGCGAGAAAACCAGCGCGCTCGCGATTCTCTCGATACCTTGGAGCGTCAACGATTGCTGTCTCTTAAGCTCTTGCCGGCGGCGTTCGCGCCGAGTCATCAGGGTAGCGTGCCGGTCCTCGGCCTGTTTCAGGTTGCCCGCTGAACCCTCGACGCCGCGTTCGACATCTTCAGCAAGGCGACCGATTAGAAGGTCTTCCTTGTCGAGGAGCGCGGTGAGGGAGAGTTCGACATGCTGCGCGATGCGTTCGACCTCGGCGATTCGCTCAGCACGAATCTCCTCCAAAAACGAAGTGAGCGCATGATCGTTCAGCCATCCGCGAGGTTCCGTCGCATGCGCGAGAGCCGGGAGTTCTGCCGGTCGTGGCGCTACAACCAGATTTCCCAATACGTTTTGATCGCGCAATTGGGTTTGCCCGACTCCGTCTATCTCCACGACGAACATCCGTTCGTGAATGATGCCGCCGAGTCCATCGACCACTCTTGCCCGATAGAAGTCCAGGCGCACTGGCGCCGTCACGTCCAGAGAGTAGAAGCACGCTCCATCGGCGAGGGACGCCTGGGATTGCGCGAGCGTATGTCTGCGCAGTGCCTCGAAAAGCGGATGGCCTGGAGTCACCCATTCGAGGCTATTCTTGTCGGCGGTCTCGCGCTCCGTGGAAAACCGCGGATAGCGGTTAGCAAGCGGCTGGAGCTTCCAGTCGGGTTCGCTTTCGTACCGCCGCAGAGCCTGAGGTGTCACCGCCGGGTCAAAAGTATGAGCCAGCGATGCCAGCGGCTTGAGAGTGAAAGGAACGAGTGGGGCGGCATCGCGAATGAAGCGGGCGATCGTTTCGGGAACGACCCGACGCTCCTGTGCGAGCGCGCGCCGTTCCACAAGCATCTGCAGGTTCAGCCGTTTGGATGCCAGACCCTCAAGTGCATTCTCGCAAATGGCGCGAAAATGATCTTCATTCACATCGCGGAGAAGACGATCCTCCAGGTCCACTTCGCCGAGATTGCCGGCGTAATAGTCGCGAAGGATCCGCTCGACATGCGCGGCGGGCAGAATTTCTCCGACGACGTTGAACACCGCGTCGTTGTCGAGCGCCTTGCGAATCTCGTCGAGTTTTTCAAGCAACTTGTCGAGGATGCGGCCCTCTACGGTGTTTGTCGCCACAAAATTGAAAATCAGGCAATCCTGAGTCTGTCCGTATCGATGGATGCGACCCATTCGTTGCTCAAGGCGGTTGGGATTCCACGGAATATCGTAATTGAACATTATGTGGCA
>JBGPMZ010000136.1:0-6724 GCA_041487255.1 Binataceae bacterium (SeqCode)
AGGAGGCGGCCTCTTCGCAGCCCGGCGCGCAGGACCTCGGGCCACAGGATCTTACGTTTGCAAGCTTCGTGGTCGGACTTTCGACCGAAGCCCTCGCGCTGATGGGGGAGATGCCGCATCCGGCCACCGGCGAGCGGATGCATGATCTGGGCGGCGCGCAGCAACTCATCGACATAATCGCGATTCTGCAAGATAAGACGCGTGGCAACCTGAGCCATGACGAGGACACTTTGATCGACGCCATTCTCTTTGACCTTCGGATGAAATACGTTGAAAAAGCGCGCCAGACGCCCCGCTGAGGGTGCTCATGCGCCGAATCTAAATGCGCTTTAGTTTGTATCGGGCTCTAGTTTTCATCGGGGCGCTTCTTTTTCTACCGCTGGCCGGCGCTCACGCCGCTGACTCTTCGCACTTCTGGACTGAGTTGTCCGAGCCCGGCCGGATCGCCAAGGTCCAGAGCTTGCCGGACTTCGTCGAGCTTGCGGCGAAGCTTTCCCCCGCCGTCGTCAACATTTCAAGTGAAGAGATCGAAGAGCCGGGTGCGAACGGGGAGGAGGGCGCGCCCGAGCAATCGCCCCACGGCAAGACTCCGCGCAATCCATTCGAGGAATACGCGCCGCGTGCAAAGAGCCTCGGCTCAGGCTTTATCGTAAGTAAGGATGGTTACGTCCTGACCAACGATCACGTAGTCACCGATGCCGAACGGATCGCGGTGTCAACCCAGGATGGCTATCAGTACAAGGCCAAGCTGGTCGGGCGCGACGAGAAAAGCGACATCGCGCTGCTCAAAATAGAAGCGAAGCATGACCTTCCGGTCGCACCACTCGGCAACTCCGACGAGGTTAGAGTCGGCCAGTGGGTGATGGCGATCGGCAATCCATTCGGCTTCGATCATTCGGTGACGGTTGGAGTGGTCAGCGCCAAGGGCCGTTTCATTCCGGGCAACTACGACGAGTTCATCCAGACCGACGCCTCGATCAATCCTGGAAATTCGGGCGGGCCGCTGATCTCGATTCACGGCGAAGTAGTGGGAGTCAACTCGGCGATCTACACGCGCACCGGTTCCAACATGGGCATCGGCTTCGCGATCCCGGTGAATATCGTCAAGGAAGAACTCGCCCAGCTGCGCGCTTCGGGAAAGGTTGTGCGCGGATGGCTTGGAGTCTACATCCAGAAGATGACGCCGGAGATCGCGGAGTCGCTCGGGCTGGCGGCTCCGACCGGCGCCTTGGTGGCGGAGGTTCTCAAGGGCGGTCCGGCCAAAGCCGCCGGAATCGAGCGCGGCGACGTCATCACCTCATTCGACGGGACGCCGATAACCGACTCGCGCGAGCTTCCACTGATGGTTGGGCGCACGCCAATCGGCCACGTCGCCACGCTGAAGCTGATGCGGCAGGGCAAGGCGCAGGAGATGAAGATCGCGATCACCCAGTCGCACGAGGAAGAACTGGCCTCGGCGCAACCGGTCGGGAAGCCGAGTCGCGGCACCGCGTCGTCGTTCGGACTGTACGTGAAGGACCTGAGTCCCGATCTCGCCAAGGAACTGGGTCTCCTACAATCCAGCGGGGTGGTCATTTCTGCGGTGCAGCCGGGTAGTCGCGCCGAGGAAGCCGGGCTGCGCGCCCGCGACGTCATCATCGAGGTGAATCGCGAGTCGGTAAAGGACGTCGGTTCCTATCAGCAGGCCATGATTGCGGGTGGGAAAGGAAAAATCGTACTGATTCTCGTGAAGCGCGGCGATAGCACGATTTACTTCGCGCTAAAGCCGGAGGCATGAGAGCCGGCACTATCGCGTTCGCGGCGCATCCTCGCCGCGGCGGTGCGACTCCCAACCTATCCGATGTCGCTTAGAACCATCTTCAAGGTTGCGCTCATCGGCGCCTTCGCGTTGATAATATTCACTGCCGTCCCGGCGCTGTACTTCTTCCTCACCTACTATCATTCACTTGAAGAAGAAGTAGTCACGCGCTTTTCGCAGAAGCACTGGAACATACCTTCGCGAATATACTCCGACTCCACGGTTATATATCCAGGACAGGCTCTCAAGGACTTAGGCTTCTTCGAAAGGCTGGCGCGGCTCAACTACCATCGCGTAGAAAACTCGAAGGTGCGTGAGCGCGGTGAGTATAGCTACGACCCTAAGCCGGGGAAGCTGGTTATCTTCCTGCACAACTTCTCCTATCCGTTTCGGAACTTCCCGGGCGAGATCGTGCAGATCGGTCTCTCACGCAATGAAGTCATCCAGGAGATGAGCGATCCGGACTCTCACAAGCCGATCTACTCGATGGAGCTGGAGCCGGAGCTCCTAAGCGGTATTTTCGAGGGCGACTGGCGTCAGCGCCGGCTGGTTCCCCTGAATCAGATCCCGCCCGCCTTTATCGACGCCATCCTGGCCGCCGAGGATCATCGCTTTTACGATCATCACGGCTTCGATCTGGTTCGCACGGCCAAGGCAGGATGGATCGACCTCACCTCGCGGCACGTTCGCCAAGGCGGCTCGACGCTTACGCAGCAGTTGATGAAGAATTTTTTCCTCACGCGCGAGCGCTCGTTCCGGCGTAAGATCAAAGAACTGATCATGGCCTATATAGCTGAGACCAAGTACTCGAAAGATGAGATATTGGAGAACTACATCAACGATATCTACCTGGGTCAGCGCGGCCAGGAAGGGATCTACGGTATCTGGGAAGCTTCCGAATACTACTTCTCCAAGGAGCCGCGCGATCTGAGTATCGGCGAGATGGCCAGTATCGCGGGAATGATTAGCTCGCCCAATCGCCTCAACCCGATGCACCATCCTGACCTGGCGCGGGTCCGGCGCAACGAGGTCCTCGCCGCGATGTTGCGCGATGGCTACGTCAGTCAGGCCGCCTATGAAGCAGCGCGCGGTGAACCTATGCATCCGCGCGAGACCTTTATCGAGGCCAACGATGCCCCTTACTTTGTCGACGTCGTAAAGAAGGAGCTAGCGGAACGTTATCCATCCCCGGTGCTCACCCAGGAAGGACTCCGCATTTTCACCACGCTCGATGTGCACGCTGAGAAGCTCGCTGAACAAGCCATCGAGGAAAACCTCGCGGACCTGGAAGCGAAACATCCCAAGCTAAGGCGTCGCGAGCAGACCGAGTCGCTGGAGGAGTGCCTGGTTTCGCTGGAGCCCGGCAGCGGGAAAATTCGTGCGATGATCGGCGGACGCAACTACCAGCGCTCGCAGTTCAATCGCGTCACCCAGTCGAAACGCCAGCCGGGTTCCGCCTTCAAGGTTGTGACCTACGCCGCCGCATTCGATGAGACCCTCAGCGGTGGACCCGAAAAATTCCTTCCTACCAGCTATGTCGACGATACCCAATGGACCTGGAACTACGCAGACAACATGAGTTGGACCCCCAACAACTACAAGGACCGCTACTTCGGACACGTCACACTGGAATTTGCCCTTGAAGAATCGCTCAACGCCGCCGCCGCGCATATCGCCAATACCATCGGACTCGATCGCGTGGTGGCGATGGGCAAGAAGCTGGGCTTTGGCGATCTGCCGATGTATCCCTCGATAGTGCTCGGCGGTATCGAGGTGTCGCCGCTGCAGCTTGCCGAGGCGTATTCGATCATTGCCGGCGACGGCATGGCGGTTCATCCTTACGCCGTCACCGCCGTTGTCGATCAGAATGGCAAGGTGATGGAGGGGCACGAGCTACAAGCCGAACAGCGCCTCTCGCCGCAACTCGCCTACATCATGCAGTTCATGCTCGAGCAGGTCATCAACCATGGCACCGGCGCGGGCGCGCGCTCGATGGGTTTCCGCCGTCCTGCCGCAGGCAAGACCGGTACTACCAATGATGCGAAAGATGCGTGGTTCGCCGGCTTCACCCCCAATCTGCTCACGGTGGTGTGGACCGGGTTCGATCAGAAAGAAGTGCTCGGGCTCACGGGCGCCCAGGCTTCGCTTCCCGCGTGGACGAGTTTCATGAAGGCCGCGACCGCCTCGCGGCCGCCGCTCGGTTTTGTGATGCCGCCGGGGCTCGTCGAGGAAACCGTCGATCCGACCACCGGCTACAAGGCCACCCCATTTTGTCCAGTGAAGATTGCGGGAGTCTTTCCGCAAGAAAGTGCCCCTACTCAACTCTGTCCATTTCACGGCGGTCCGCTGCAAGCGAGCGCGACCAGCAACCACGTGGTTCCCACTGCCTCCGATCCTGAGGTAGATGATTCGGTAGATCCAAACGATTGATGCTTACCGCGCTGTCATCGCGCCGCACCCGGCGCTCGTTTTCGAGCGTGCGGATTCGGCTGATCGTGGCCTCATGCGTGCTCGCGACGATGCTGAGCGCGGCGGCGAACGCCGGCGATCCAATCCAGGTCGCGCGCTTCAGTGAAGAGAATCTTCCCGCGCAAGATATGCCGAGTGTGGTCGCTACTCCCCAGGCCGCTTCCAGTCCGGCGGCGGATTGGATGGTGGTCCCGGCATCGTCGCCCAAGGGTCCTTCACCCGCCGCGACTGCGCCAGGTGCGCTGCCACAACCCTCCGGGCCTGAGAACTCACCGTTGCCGGTGCAAACCAATGCCGCGCAAATCGAGCCAACGCCAGTTCCGAGCCCCACCGATGTTGCACCGCTCGAGGTCGGCTCGGTTGCGCCGCAAATTGAAATCAGCGATGCGTCGCTGGACACTGTGATTCAGCGCGTTCGCATTACGCAGCCTGCGCTTGCGGCGTCGCTTCGCGTCACCGATCAGGCGCGCGACGAGATCATCAAGCGTCGCGAAGGCGATGCGATCCAGACCCTAGCGCGCGCCATCTCGATCGACGGTTCGAATCCATACGCCTACTTTTATTTGGGCCGCGCGTACCTCGCGAAGAAGAACTACGACCAGGCGATCACGTTTATGAATCGCGCCGAACTCCGCTTCGCCGCCAATCCGGAATGGCTCGGCGAGACGCTCGCGTTCGAGGGCCTCGCCAACGAGCAAGCCGGTCAGACCGCTCCCGCGATCACCTGCTATCAAAAGGCGCTGGTCGCCGTGCCCGGCAACCTGATGGCGCGTGTCGGCTTCACCCGGCTGAGCGGTGAGCAAGCCGCGTCGCCGGCGCCGGTTCCCTCTCCGGCCGCATCCGACGCACCCACCGACGCGTCCTCGGAGGGAAGCGCGATAGCTCCGCCACCAGATTCTCCACCATCGCCGGCAGCCAACTGAGCCATGTTGATCCTCGGAATCGAAAGCTCATGCGATGACGCGGCTGCGGCGGTTTTCGAAAGCGAGCGCCCAGGCGTTGGAAAGATCCGCTCCAGCGCCGTCGCGAATCAGGACGACATTCACCGGCTCTACGGTGGCATCGTTCCGGAACTCGCATCCCGCAACCATGTGGTCACGATGATCCCGATCGTCGAGCGCGCGATGGCGGAGGCTGCGTGCAAACTCAGCGACATCGGCGGTATTGCGGTGACGCGCGGTCCGGGACTGGTCGGCTCGCTGCTGGTTGGTCTGATGTGTGCGAAGGGGCTCGCGCAGGCGACCGGGATTCCGTTCGTCGGCGTCAATCACATCGAGGGGCATCTGCTCGCGCCGCTGCTCGAGCATACGATCGCGATGCCGTATCTCGCGCTGGTAGTCTCGGGCGGTCACACCGCGCTGTTCGTGGTCGAGGATTTTGGACGCTATCGGCGCCTCGGCAGCACGCGCGACGATGCGGCCGGGGAGGCTTTCGACAAAGTTGCGAAGCTGATGGGACTCGGGTATCCGGGTGGAAAAATCATCGACGAGATCTCCCGGCGCGGCCAGCGCAAGGCCGTGAAATTTCCGCGTGCGCGGGTCAAAGGCTGGGCGATGGATTTCAGCTTCAGCGGTGTGAAAACCGCGGTCGCGACTTTCCTGAGAAGCGAGGCCGGCGCCGTAACTTCAAGCGAAGACCTCGCCGCAAGTTTCCAGGAAGCGGTCGTCGACATGCTGATTCGGCCGACGATCGCGGCGGCGCACGCTACCGGCGCGAACACGGTCGCCCTCACGGGCGGTGTCGCGGCGAACTCGCGATTGCGGGAACGCCTCGCGCAGGCTCTGGAAGCCGAGAACCGGCGCGTGGTGGCGCCGGCGCTCCGATACTGCACCGACAACGCCGCGATGATCGCGATGGCGGGAAGCTATCGCCTGCTGCGCGGCGAAAGCGATCGCTTCGACCTCGATGCCGAGGCGAACTTGTCACTCTGACTCGTGCGCGCTCCAGGAAATCGAACCGCCCGACCTTCGTCGATGGTTCCCGATTCATCGCGCGCGCGAACGATTCTTTCCGCAGCCGGCCTCACGCCCAGCAAGTCGAAGGGCCAGAATTTCCTGACCCAAGGCGCGATCGCGGATCGTATCGTCGCCGCCGCCGATCTCAACTCATCCGATGACGTGGTCGAGATCGGCCCAGGTCTGGGCATCCTGACCGAGCGCATCCTCGGTCGTGATCCTCGCAGCCTGACCCTGGTGGAGCTTGACCATCATCTCGCCGAGCGCCTTCGCGAGAGCTATGCAGAGGACGCGCGGATTACGGTCGTCGAGGCGGACTTTGTGAAAGTGGACCTCCGCGCACTCGCCGGCAATCGTGTAAAAGTGATCGGCAACCTGCCATTCAACGCAGCCGGCGCGATTTTCCGTATCCTCTGCGACCACCACGAGAGAATTGCGATGATCGTCGCGATGTTTCAGCGCGAGGTCGGCCGGCGGATTCGCGCGAGGCCCGGTGATTCCG
>JBGPMZ010000137.1:0-6722 GCA_041487255.1 Binataceae bacterium (SeqCode)
CGAGTTCCGGCGTGCGGCGCAGATTCAGCGCGCGCCCGATCTCGCGCTTGATAAACCCATTCGCGCTCTTGAAGCCGGCCAACGCCGCGGGCGCGCGCTGCTTGCCTTCCAGATGCGAGAAATAAACGCGTCCATGACGCAGATCATCGTCCATCTGCACGCGCGTGAGCGTGATGCCGCGCAACCGCGGGTCCTTGAGTTCGCGGATTAACATCTGCGAAAGCTCGCGCAGCACCAGCTCCGAAACGCGCTCGGATCTCTTTACCTCGGCCACAATCTTCTCCAGCCCCGAAATATTCCCTCATCCGCCAGCACCCTCACCCGTCACGCAACACGCCAGGCGTGCCGCGTGGCGACCTCTCCCCACGTGCGGCTTCGCAAGCTCAGCCGCGGGAGAGGAGAACCTCAGAAATTCACGATCTCGAGAATCTCCTCGCCCAATGGTGCGAGGCCCAATGCATCGATGAAGTTGACGACTTCGCGCAATGCCGAATCGACAAATGCCCGATCGTTGCCGACCTGGCAAATCCCGAGTTCCGCCCGCTGCCACATATCGTTTCCGTCGGTCTCCGCCACCGACACGTTGAATTTGTTTCGCACGCGCGCCTTGATCGCACGCAGCACTTGGCGCTTTCCCTTGAGCGAATGATTTTCCGGAAGAAACAGGGTAAGGCGCATTATGCCGACCACCATCAGGAAGGCCCCCTTCATTCCAAAAGGTGACGGGCGCGGCTATGCCACGCCCGCCAATCCAGATGCGCGATTTACGTCGGAAGCTGCTTTTCGACTTGCGCGGCGCCGCGCCCCTCGCGCGACGTCTGCGTCAGCTTGCGCAGCACGGTTTCCATCTCGAATGCTTCGACCACGTCGCCGGGCTTGACGTCATTGTAATTCTCGAGCCCGATACCGCATTCGTAGCCTGAAGCCACTTCGCGAGCGTCGTCTTTGAAGCGCTTGAGCGATCCGATCTTGCCTTCCCATACCACCCGGCCGTCGCGCACCAAACGCGCGCGTCCGGCGCGAGTGACTTTGCCGTCGAGCACCATCGAGCCCGCGATAGTTCCGCCCGGGACGTTGAAAGTTTTGCGGACTTCCGCACGGCCGAGCGCCTTCTCGCGGAAAGTTGGCGCGAGCAACCCTTCCATCGCTTCGCGCACATCATCGATCGCTTCGTAGATGACGGTGTAGAGCCGGATCTCGACGCCTTCCTTCTCGGCAAGCTGCGCGGCTTTCGCCTCGGGCCGGATGTTAAATCCGATGATGAGCCCCTTCGATGCCGAGGCGAGAGTCACGTCGGTCTCGGAGATGGCGCCCGCCGAGGCGTGGATTACCTGCAGCTTAACTTCATTGGTGGACATGCGCTCGAGCGCGTTCTGCAACGCCTCGACCGAGCCCTGCACGTCGCCCTTGATGATGACCTTGAGATCCTTGACCTCGCCCTCGCGCATGCGCTGGCTGAGATCCTCGAGCGAGACTCTGCTGGTCTTCTGAAGTTCGCCTTCGCGCTGGCGGGAGCGGCGGAACTCGGCGACCTGACGCGCCTTGGCTTCTTCGGCGACACCGACGAACTGGGTTCCCGGTTCGGGCACGCTCGAGAGGCCGAAAATCTCGACCGGCGTGGAAGGTCCGGCCTCGGTCAACCTCTGTCCGAGATGGTTCAGCATCGCACGCACGCGGCCATATGACACACCACAGACGAAGGGATCGCCTTGATGCAGCGTACCCTCCTGAATCAACACCGTGGCGACAGGACCGCGTCCGCGATCGAGCTGCGACTCCACCACAGTGCCTTTCGCCGGGCGATTCGGATTCGCCTTGAGCTCCATCACGTCGGCTTGCAGGAGGATCATTTCCAACAGCTTATCGATACCTTCCTTGGTGCGCGCCGAGACGCCGACCGTGATCGCATCGCCGCCGAAGTCTTCGGGAATCAACCCAATTTGGGTCAGCTTTTGCTTGACGTTGTCGAGGTTCGCATCGGGCAAGTCGATCTTGTTGATCGCCACGATGACCGGAACTTTGGCCGCGCGCGCATGGTTGAGCGCCTCGATGGTTTGCGGCATCGGGCCTTCATTCGCCGCGACTACCAACACCACGATATCGGTGACCTTGGCGCCGCGAGCGCGCATCGAGGTAAAGGCCTCGTGACCGGGTGTGTCAACGAAGGTGATAGTGCGCCCTTCGACCTCGACGGTATAGGCACCAATGTGCTGGGTGATACCGCCGAACTCCTCTTCGGTGACCTTCGCGCTGCGAATCGCATCGAGCAGCGAGGTCTTGCCGTGATCGACGTGGCCCATGATGGTGACCACGGGCGGGCGCGCAACCATCTCGCCGGTTTCCTCCTGTTCGGGCGCCTCTTCGATCGCCTGCTCGACATCGAAGGCGACGTTCTCGACGGTGTAGCCGAATTCGTTGGCCAGCAGCGACGCGGTATCGACGTCGAGGACCTGGTTGAGGGTCGCCATTTGGCCGAGGTCCATTAGCTTGCGGATGAGGTCGCCCGCCTTGACCCCCATCGAGCGGCCGAGATCGCCGACCGTAACTCCCTCAGTAATCCTCACGACGCGCTTGGATGCGCGCGGGGTGGTGATTTCGGTCTTGCGTTGCTCCTTGCCTGGAAGTGCACGCCGCTTCTTCGGGACTCGAAGTCCACGGATCTCGCGCTCGGCGAGAAAATCGCCACCATCTTTCTTGACGACTCTCTTCTTCTTTAGCGCGCGGCCCGCCGCGCCCGGCTTGTTCGAGGGCTCAGGAGGCGGTCCTTCGGGTTGGGCTTGCGGCGCTCCCGCTTGCGGACGTCCCGCCGGTTGTCCCGGCCGGCTGGGTCCCACTGTTCTGCCGGTGGGAGCGGCGGGCTTCGGCGGCGCTACCTTCGCTCGAAGATCGATCTTGCCAAGAACCTTGGGGCCGCGCTGTCCATCGTCTAATGACGGCGCCGCCGGGTGCGAACCGGTTTTCGTCAGATTGAGAGTTCGGCGCTCGCCGTTGACGCTAGAAGGCGCGACCTGCGGTGCACGAGTCTCAACGTGAGGCCGACTGACATCCGGACGCCTAAAGTCGCGGCGTTCTTCCCGAATCGGCTGGGACGGCCGCGCGGATTCGCGAGATGGCTCCACGCGAGGCGCCTCTGTGGAGCGCGCCGGTGTCGTGGGGCCGTCTTCCCTATCGCGCGTATCGCGCCGCGCTTGACTAGCGCCACTCGCGTGCATCTCGGCACCAGCGGTATCGCTTGCGCCCGCAGAGATCGCTCCGAGCGTCGACGCCGATTCTGTATGACCCGGCGCCTCATGGATTTCCGCTGCGGGAGATTCGAAATGAGCTTCCTGCGTATTCTCCGGCGCGCCTACTTCGGGAGCCGCGAACACGGGAGACTGAGGTTTCGCTGCTTCGACGGCGGGCTCGATCCCTGGCTGGAAAATCGGAGTATCGGCCTGGGGCTGGGGGCTTTCATTCATGAAGGGAGAAACAAAAGTTTCCTCTTGTGCGCTTTCTTGCGACTCGAAGTGGAATGGCTGGGCCGCTTCACCGGCTGGCGCAACTGCGCTCTCCGCGTGACGGCGGCGCATCACCGTGGCATTGAGGCGCTTTTCGACAATGGTGCCGGCGCTGGTCTCGACCACGGTTTCTTTGCGCAACACCGCATTGCGATGCGCCTGTTCGTCGAGATCGGCCTTGACCCGATCTGCTTCATCGGGTCCGAGCAGGCTCGCATCAGTATGTGCGTGTGCGAGCTTCAGCCGATCGCAACTGGCGACGACGTCCTCGACTGGAACGCCCCATTCTTTGGCCAGACTTTTGATTCGCTTTCGAGCCATCTGTCCTATGCTATTTAACCCTCGCCCCGCTATCCAGCGACGTCGCGCCCTTGACGGCCTCGATGATTCGAAGCCGCTGATCGCGATCGAGGCTGGATTTCAACGAGCGAAATTCCTTAACTTTCGATGCTGCGAATTTTTCCAGGCAGCGAGGTTCTGGATGTAGGTAACCGCCGCGCCCCGGCGCATCGCCTGCATTATAAATAGTAATCATTCCGTTGCGTGCGGCGATACGCGTCATGCGCGACTTCTCGTCACGCCGGCGACATCCCAGACATGTGCGCTGGGCCCTATGACTCCTCCTTGGCATCCTGCGGTATGGTCTCCGGCACTTCGTCCGGCAATGTCTCCGAGGGTCCTTCTCCTCCAGCGGCCGCCGCTCTCAGTGCCTCGTTGGAGGCCGCATCGGCTTCCGCCTGCGCTTTCGCCGCAGCCTCTGCCTTCTTCTTACTAACATGTTCGCGGGCCGCCGCAATCAACTGATGAGCGCGCTCCTGGCTGATACCCTCGACATCGAACGAAGTCTCATCGGCTTCTGAGAGCTGCTCCGATGAGCGGAATCCAAGCTGGAATAGCAGTTCAGCATTAATATCGCCAATTCCTGGAATCGCGTTGAGCGATTGCCGTGCGTTACGGGCTTCTTCTTCTGCCTCCGCCTCGCTACGCACATCGAGTTTCCATGCGGTGAGGCGATGCGCGAGGCGCACGTTCTGCCCGCGCTTACCGATCGCGAGCGAGAGCTGATCGTCGGGGACAATCACCTCCATCGCATGTTCGTCTTCATCGATGATGACTTTGGAAACCTTGGCCGGCGCGAGCGCGCGGCAGACCAGCTCCGCCTGATCGTCGGTCCATGGAACGATATCGATTTTCTCGCCGCGCAGTTCCTGAACGACTGCCTGCACGCGAGTCCCCTTCATTCCCACGCATGCGCCAACCGGGTCGACATCGGAATCCTTGGAGTAGACGGCGACCTTAGCGCGGCCTCCGGGCTCGCGAGCACACTGGCGAATCTCAACGATGCCCTCATACATCTCGGGCACTTCCTGTTCGAACAACTTGATCAGGAAAGTGTTCGAGGTGCGGGACAGCACGATGGATAGTCCTTTCTCGGAAAGATCCACTTCGGCAATCAGCGCGCGGATACGATCGCCTTGACGGTAGCGCTCGTGCGGAATCTGCTCCTTCTCCGGCAGGATCGCCTCGGTGCGGCCGAGGTTAACAATCATGTTCTTGCGCTCGAAGCGCTGCACGATTCCCGAAACCACTTCGTCGCCACGATCCTTGAACTCGTTGTAAATCTGTTTCCGCTCGGCGTCGCGGATGTGCTGAATGAGGTTCTGCTTGGCGGCCTGCGCCGCGATACGGCCCATGGTCGCGGTATCGAGCTTGATGAGAATCTCGTCGCCGACCTCGGCGTCGGGATCGTATTTCGAGCGCGCGTCGACCAAGGTCGCCTCGGAGAGCGGATTGGCGACCGTCTCGACCACGGTCTTGATCTCGAACAGCTCAATCTCGCCGATCTCGGTGTTGAAGCGCGATTCGATTTTGCGGTCGGGGCCAAAAGTGCGCCGCGCCGCGGAATGCATCATCTCCTCGACCGCCGTGATGACGATCGTTTTGTCGATCCCCTTTTCCTTGGAGACCTGTTCGATTACTCGGTTAAGATCTACCTGCATATCACCTCCGTCGCGTGGCGGAGTTCATTGAAACTTTCCATCAAGCTACGACCGTGCGCTCTGTCGCGCCGCGGGCCCGCGCTTGCCTTCATCGAAGTCGTGCTCGTAATTGGCGGTGTGTATCTCCTCAAATCTGAACGCCTCGCGATGCGCCTTTGCAAGATCTTCCAACTCGATGCCGGCCGGAGTGACGCCGGCCAGTCTACCGCTGAATGACTTGCTGCCGTCCCGCGCGATATGCGTTCTAAGCTTAATCCTCTGACCCAGGTAGGCTTCAAAGTGTTCCAGCTTCAAGAGCGGCCGATTTATCCCCGGCGACGCCACCTCCAGCAGGTAACGACTTTCGATCGGGTCGTAGACATCCAAAAGATCGCTCAGCATTGGGCTCAGCCGCTCGAGGTCGTTGAGCGAAATGCCGCCGCCTGGCTTATCAACCAACAGCCGAAGCATCGCGCCTCGCGATCCCTGTTTGAACTCCACTGATATCAATTCATATCCTTGGCGCTGCAGATGCGGGTCCAGGAGGTCCGCAATCTTGCGCGCCACCGGATGCAATTCCAGCACTATCACCGGTCAACCAAACGCCCGATTTCTGCTTCGCCAACAAAAAAGTGGGCACCAGCCCACTCGTTGCACTCTAAACTACATCCGCAGCCTCTGTTCGGCAAGAACCTATACCCAAAAGGCCTCATCTTGAGTCGATTTGACCCCGTTTTGCGCGTAATTTCCCGGATAGGATAGAATGACGGCCGCAATTCCGGTGATCGTGCCTCCCGGTAAGTTCTTCGTGATGGGAGACAATCGCGACGACAGTTTACAGCCGCGATTGGGGCTGCGCGGATTTTAGGGCCATCGAGGGTCGCGCCATCCTCGTCTCCGGGTCCTGGGGTCGCACGGCAGACGCTGCCGTCCCGCCGATCCGATGGCACCGCTTCGGGCACCTCATCGACTGATCTCGGTTTCGCGCCTATCAGTCTCATTTCACAGCCCATTTCGTACCCGAGCGCGACCGCGGGCACGTGAATTAGCGCCACGAATCGGTCGCTGCGCGCAGCTGCCGCCAAGCGTGGTTTTCCGCCATTCCCATTAGCCCAAATACTATGGCTTGACACTTCAACTGATAAGTATATAAGGACTTCCAGAGCGCAGTAGTATCACTACTTATCGGAATACGTGCGCTGAGGATGGGTCGGAGATTTCAAAATTCTATTGGAGGCGAGCGATA
>JBGPMZ010000138.1:0-6707 GCA_041487255.1 Binataceae bacterium (SeqCode)
CAACGGTGAGACGCTGGGGTGGAATTATCCGTACCAGGCCGCGGATGAACTTAGCGGCCCCCACCCCCCCCGCCAGCACAGACACCTGATTCGACCTGGGAGGGGACGATTGGCCTCGCGCCCTTGGGAGCCTTTCTTCCGTATAACTTTTTGTAGAGAGTGGACCGTTCGACGGCGACGCGGCCCATCTCGCGCGCCTTCTCTTCAATGAGATCGACCGGCACGAACTCGCCGGAATTGCCGCCGGCCTCGCGCGTGATGCTTTCTTCCATCAAGGTGCCCGAAAAATCATTGCATCCAGCCTTTAGCGTCAGCGCGGCAACCTCGACGCCCAGCTTCACCCATGAGGTCTGGAGGTTGTTGATCTGCCCGCGCAGGAACAGGCGCGCGAACGCGTACATCTGGAAATCGAGTACGCCCAGCTCCGGCGGCTTCACCAGTCCCTTGCGATAGAGCACGGTGTTTTCCGCGATGAAGCGCAGCGGCACGAACTCGGTAAATCCGTGGGTGTTCTTCTGGATGCTGCGGAGCAGGTTCAGATGATTGACGACGTGACGCGAATTCTCCAGATGCCCATACATGATCGTCGAGGTGGTTGGCACCCCGAGCGAATGCGCCGTCGTGATGATCTCCACCCATGCCGCGACGTCGACTTTCTTATGACTCAGGATCTCGCGGATGCTGTCGTCGAGAATCTCCGCTGCGGTGCCCGGAATCGAGCCGAGGCCCGCGTCGCGCAACATCGCGATGTACTCGGGATAGTCCATCCGCACCCGTTTCGCGCCGAACAGAATCTCCATCGGCGAGAAGGCGTGCACGTGAATCTCGGGATACCTGGTTTTGATCGCGGTCAGCACGTCGCGATACTTGAAGTCGGGCATCTCGGGATTGATGCCGCCCTGCATGCACACCTCGGTGGCGCCGCGCGCGATCGCCTCCCCGACCTTGCCGAGTACGACCTCATCGGGATGATCGTACGCGTCGGATTCCCAGCGTTGGCGCTTGAAGCCGCAGAACTGGCATCCCACGAAGCAGATATTGGTGAAATTGATGTTGCGATTGACGACGTAGGTGATTTCGTTGCCGACGTCTTCGGCGCGCGCCAGATCGGCGCATTTCACGACCGCGCGAAGATCGTCGCCGGTCGCGGTGTAGAGGGTGTGTCCTTCCTCGGGAGTCAGTTCTTCGCGCGCGAGGCTGCGCTTCAAAGCGGCGCGGACCTCGGGCGAAGTTTTGTCGAGCAACGCGCTAAGCGCCGTCGCCTCGATCTCATCAACCCAGTTTCGCCATACTTCGACGTTCACAGGCTAACCTCCGGAAACTTCGCGGAAACTCGCGCCTGCATCGCGCGCACACGCGCCGCGATGGCAGGATCGAGCCACTCGTCTGAAATATACTCTGGATAGATTGCGAGCCGTTCGCGCAGGCGAAAGCCCGATCTATCACAGCGTTCCGCCAGCCGTTCGAGATGCGGCCATGGCGACTCCGGGTTCACGTAGTCTTTGCTGAGCGGTGAAATCCCGCCCCAATCATTTATTCCCGCACGGAGGAAGAGTTCAATCTGATTCGGCGACAGATTCGGCGGCGCCTGCACGTTCATTTTCTCGCCCAGCAGTAGGCGCGCGGTCGCCAGCGTGCGCGCCATGTCGATTTCGTCGGGCTCCGGCGCATTCGCCATCGGGATTTCCGGCTTGGCGCGGAAGTTCTGGATGATGACTTCCTGAATGTGGCCGTGGCGCTCATGAATGTCGCGAATGGCGACGAGGCTTTGCGCGCGCTCGACGGTATTCTCGCCGATCCCGATGAGAATTCCGCTGGTGAATGGAATCTTCAGCGCGCCGGCTTCCTCGGTCATCTTGATGCGCAAGCGCGGCTCTTTGTCGGGCGCCCATTGATGTACACCGCCACTCGCACGCAGCCGCGGCGAAATATTCTCCAGCATCAGGCCCATACTGGCGTTGAGCGGACGCAGCATCGCCATCTCGTCGCGCGCCATCAGGCCCGCATTGGTATGCGGCAGGAGGCCCTCATCGATCGCGAGTTCGCACGCGCGGCCGACATACTCGATGGTGCTGCGGACGCCGAGTTGATTCAGCGTCTCGCGATATTCCTTGAACGCGACCTCGGGCTTGTCGCCGAGGCACATCAGGGCTTCCTTGCAGCCGAGTTCCGCGCCGCGTTTGGACCATGCCGAAATTTCGTCGGGCATCATCGTCCACGCGCCGGGGTCGCCGGGGTCTTTGCGAAAGGTGCAGTAGGTGCATCGGTCGCGGCAGAGATTGGTGACGGGCAGGAAAACCTTGCGCGAGTAGGTGACGTCGCGGCCCTTGCCGCGATCGCGCAGCTGCGCCGCCGCATCGAGGACATCGGCGAGGTCCGCCTCACGGCACTCGATGAGTGCGATGGCATCTGCTTCGGTCAGTCGTTCGCCGGCGAGGGAACGGTCGATGATATCGCGAATCGGCGAGCGTGCGACGGAAGCGGCGATTGAGGTTCCGCTACCCATTCTCATCGGGTTATAGGCTACGGATATGAGGCCGCGCAAGCCAGTTGCAAAAGAAAACTGCGGTTGTCGCGCAACGCATCACGAGAATTCAAAATGACAAAACCTTCGACACTTTTCGACGCACCGCTCGCGCATACCTATTCGATCGTCGCGAGGGATCCCGACACCGGTGAGCTTGGCGCCGCCGTCCAGTCGCATTGGTTCGCGGTCGGCGCGAATGTCATCCATGCGGAGGCCGACGTGGGTGCGGTCGCGACGCAGGCCTTCATCGATCCTGGCTATGGCCCGCTCGGCCTCGACCTGATGCGTGCGGGCCGCTCCGCTCCCGAGGCCCTCGCGGGGCTGCTGGCGGCCGATGAGCTTCGTGAGATTCGCCAGGTCGCGATGGTCGATGCGCAGGGCAGGGCGGCCGTGCACACCGGCAATCGCACACTTGCGCAGGCTGGGCACATCGTTGGCGCGCAATTCACCGTCGAGGCCAACATGATGCTCAACGCGACGGTGCCCGAGGCGATGGCGCAGTCGTTTCAGACCACGAGCGGAGACCTGGCGCATCGGATGCTGGCTGCGCTCGATGCGGCGGAAGCTGAAGGCGGCGATGTTCGCGGGAGGCAGTCGGCGGCGCTGCTCATGGTGGGTGGCAAATCCTCGCGGCGTCGATGGGCGGACAAGCTTTTCGATGTGCGCGTCGACGATCATCCGGAGCCGCTTCCCGAGTTGCGGCGTCTGGTCGATGTGCAGCGCGCCTACACGGCAAGGGACAGCGCCGAGCTAGGATTCGCGAACGGTGACTTGGAAACCGGCACTCGCGAGTACCAACGTGCGCAATCGTTGGCGCCTCACAATCCGGAATTTTCCTTTTGGCATGGAGTCGCGATGCTGAGGGTCGGGTGCGTCGACGATGCGGTGCGAATTCTGCGGCCGCTATTCGCGCGCGATCGCAATTGGGCGACTTTGGCACTGCGGATGGTAGGCACGCAGTTCCTCCCCGGCGACGGTCACGCCGCCCGCGACGCCGTCGCGAAGGCGCTTGACTAGCTGTTGCTCCTGGGTGAGCGCGGGTCGCGACGGAGTCATGCGAAAGGTTCAGGGCGAGGTGCGGTGCACCCTGAACCTCTGCGCGTTAGTCGATCCGCTTCTCTGCGGCAGTCGGCGGCGCAACTACGCCTTTGACGATCAGGTTGTTATGGACCGACCTGACTCCGGACACTTTGTCCGCGACGATTCCGGCCTCTGATATTTCTGTCTGCGAATTGACGAAGCCGCTCAGGTCGACGACCCCTTTGTAGGTCTTGACGTGCACGTCGGTCGCGCTCACCTGGGGATCCTGGGCGAGATTGGTTTTGATCTTCGCTGTGATCGTGGAGTCATCCACATAACCGCCGGTGCTCTCCTGGGTAGGAGTTGCGGCACAAGCAGTGGCAAGCATGGCCAAGGAAGCAGCCAGAAGCACGACCACGAAGTGTGGGTTGAATGTTGGACGGCCGGTTTTTGCGTCTCTCATATGTCC
This sequence comes from Binataceae bacterium (SeqCode), assembly GCA_041487255.1. Lineage (GTDB taxonomy): Bacteria > Desulfobacterota > Binatia > Binatales > Binataceae > DATGKG01. The sequence goes on from JBGPMZ010000138.1 coordinate 4,017, forward strand.
TCCAGTAGCAATTCGAATGAATTGGGTTTCAAACGTATAAAATAGCTTCGGTAGCGAACGCTTCAGCGTAAGAAGCCGCCGCCCATCACGAGATAGACCAGCAGCACGATAACCACGATGGTTGCCACACTCATTCCGCCTCGTCCGTAGTGCCCGGCACGATAGCCGTAAAAGCCGCCACCACCAAAGAGCAGAATCAGCAGGATAATCAGAAGTAGCATAGAGGCCTTCCTTCTATTTGTTGAGCAGGTTTAACTGACTGTTTGCCGCGGATGAGAGACGAATCGCGGCGTGCTTGGCTGCACCGGTCCTCTAGCCGCGAACGAGCCAGATGACGACAAGAATCAACACGATCCCTCCCAGGGAAATGGGAATGTACATACCGGGTCTCCGCAGGCCTTGGTTGCACTTGAAGTTGGTCTAGCGGAACGCGGTCAAAGGCGAGGAAGGACTGCGGTTCGGGCTGAATCAATCCGGGACGCGAGTCATATGTCGTTCCCGACCACGCCAGACTACATCAAGTGCGAAGCAATAGATACGGCACGGCTCTGATTTGGTTATGCGGAGAACAAAAGGTATCGGTTTCTCGGATATCGCGATGGCATCGGTGCGACGATGCTATTTGTCGCGAGTGCTCAGGCGAGCTCGAGGACCTCGCGGATCGCGCTCGAGGGCGGCAAACTCGGCATTCACCCGCATGCTTTCGGCGCGAACCTTGTGCGATGCCCGCGCCATCCATCCGCTCGGCCCGTGCGTGAGCCTCGGCCTCGCGGTTCGTCTGTTCAGCGCGCGGCGTATATACGCGGCGCGCTGAACACTGAGGGCTTTGGCGCATCGGTCGGTCTTCCAGCAGCTCCTTTGGCAACGTCAATGAATAGGTTTCCGTGGGTGTCTCAAGCGGCCGGCAGGTGGCGTGTACGCTGGGCGGCGCTACTTCGATTGGCCTCGAATCAACGGCGGATCCGCTGGGGAACGCCCGGGAGTCCCAACGGCTTATGGACCGCCTCGCAAGGCTGGAGAACTCAGCCGAACTTACAAGTTCCTGGGTCAGAAGATCGTGCCAAAGATCGAAAGGGGTGGCAACGCGTCCAGTCCCAAGTTCGGCTAAAGCCAGGAACGCCGCGCCTTTGTCCATGGTAACGAAACAAGCGTCTGTCCTCTCGAACGCGCAATAGGAGATAGCTGCATCTTCTCCGAGATTCTTTGTCGCACCGCTTGCCCTCGGCCTCAGATATTCAAAAAGGAAACGCGCCGCAGGTGATCCTGCCATAATGGAATGGACTTCGATTACTGGCTCACCACTCTGATTCATCCCGAGGAGAGAGTTCCTTCGTCCACTTTTGTCCAGAGGTGCGGCTGAAGCGACTTCAGCGAGCGTATGAAGCGAACGGGAAGGCCAAGACCACGCTGGGTTGTAGCGCCTTGCAAGGAGCCCCAGCGGACCGTCGTCGAGAATCCAGACGGTCATTGCAGTGCTAGTATTTCCGCAGCCCGACCTTTGGAAATCGCACCCTCCTCGGCCGCGATGATCGCAAGTTCAGATAGGTGGCCACGCACCAAGTCGGTAGGCTCTGCTTCGATGCCGACGAGATCGGGTGGCGTGCGCGGAAGGTCGGGCTCGAAATGTGTCTCGAAGCCGGGTCTCGATGCCTCCTGCCGAAACTGCTCAACTTTCGATGGATCAATCAGCCCCAGGTTTTTCGCATGCCATGCCGCGCCTTCGAGACTTAGACCCCAGTGCTCTGCGAGTTCAATAACGATGCCCTTCGCGCTCTTACGGTGGAACGATACCCAGTCTCCAGGAGCTAAAAAATTGGGAGCGAATCCGTTCGCTCGCCTTTCTATCCCGCTAGTATCAGGACCCTCCTCTCGGGAAACAATCGTGAGATTGCGCTTACCGCCATCGTACAGGAGATGACATAGCTCATGCGCCAGAATAGCCCTCCGAGACAGCGGGTATTTGACTCGGGAAGACGATTTGTTCAGCAGAATGACTGGGCTGGAGCCAGGCTCCAGGAGGCTTGCAGCCTCTATTTCCCTCGTTTCGAAGTGAACGAAGGCTACGTGTGCACCAACCTCTTCGAGTGACCCCTGCACCGACTGCAGGGGACCATGAGTGGAGAAGAGTTTTTCTCGTGCGGCGCGACCCAATTGGTAACCTTGATGCCACGGCTCATCGGATGCCGCGACCGCTATTGGTTTACGCAATCCAATGATCGGAGACGACTCTTTTCCCAGAAGAGTTCTCAGCTCACTACAGACTTCGCCCGCCTCCGCGGCACGAGCCAACAGACGGGCATCAGAACCGTTGATGTCACTAAGACCGGTGGGAGCGCGGAACCGAGCTACTGTACGTTGTATCTCCTCGATCTTCCCGGCATGAAGAGAGGCCGGATCGACGGCGAGCGCATCTGCCAACAGGGCAAGTTCCGCGGTCGACAGGGGAGTGCCCGACTCGATCTCCTTCACACGCGAAATCGGTATACCGGAAAGCTCCGCGAGGTTCTCAAGATCGAAGCCGTACGTCTCACGCAGCCGCCGAATGTGTGCGCCAACTTGCCTCATGGACGATAGCCTAGCACAGCGTTGTCTTCGACTTGGAGAAGGGCGCGGGCAGCATTCAAGCGTCGCGTTGATACCGCCGCGCGAAATGCCGTAGTCTGGAAAGCGTCCGCCCTATCTCAGGCGAAC
>JBGPMZ010000139.1:0-6676 GCA_041487255.1 Binataceae bacterium (SeqCode)
GGCGCGATTTTCCGTATCCTCTGCGACCACCACGAGAGAATTGCGATGATCGTCGCGATGTTTCAGCGCGAGGTCGGCCGGCGGATTCGCGCGAGGCCCGGTGATTCCGAATACTCGGCGCTGTCGGTATACGCCGCGCTGTATTTCGACGTCGACCTGCATTTTCGTGTCTCGGCCGGCAGCTTCCATCCGAAACCCAAAGTCGATGCCGAGGTGCTCCGATTTCGCCCGCGAGCCAATTTGCTGTTCGACTCGGCGGAAGAAGAGCGCGTTCTCGAAACCGTGCGCGCTTCGTTCTCGGCGCCTCGCAAGATGATCCGCAACTCCCTCGCGGGAGGACTGGCCATCTCCGCGGGCGATGCCGCTGCCGCGCTCGCCCGCGCGCGGATCGATTCGACCGCGCGTGCGGAGTCGCTTTCGCCGGCGGACTTCGTTAGGCTGGCGCGCGCATTGGATTCCCGTCATAGCGGTTGACGCGGACCCCGATCGCACATTGCTGAAATGCCCGAGCTTCCCGAAGTTGAATCGCTGCGACGCATCCTGAGCCGCTCCGCGGTCGGGCGCACGATCGTCGGCGCGCGAATCGGCAAGTTGCCGCTGCGGCGACGCGTCGTGCCCGACTTCGGCGCGATGATTGCCGGACGCACCATCGAGCGGATCTCGCGCCGCGCCAAGTATCTGATGTTTGAGCTGAGTGGCGATTCGATCATTCTCGCCCATCTGGGCATGAGCGGCAGCATCACGCATCGCCACCGCGGTTTCGATGCGAGTGAGTTCGACGTTAAGCATGACCACCTCGAGTTCGCGCTCGACGACTCCAGCCGCCTCGTGTACAACGACCCGCGCCGCTTCGGCATGGTGCGGCTGATCAGCCGCGCCGACCTCGCAGTGATTGCCGAGCTCAAGGGTATCGGTCCGGAACCTCTCCACCCGGACTTCAATGCCGACTACCTCGCGCAGCAGGCGCGCGGAAAGAAGGTCGCGATCAAGAATCTCATCATGGATCAAAAGATCGTCGCCGGTGTAGGAAATATCTACGCCTCGGAGATCCTGTTTCATGCGGGCGTGCGGCCAACTCGCCGCGCCGGCCGGGTCAAGCGAGCGGAGATCGATCGCATCGTCGGGTTCACGCCCAAGGTGCTGCGCGCCGCGATCGGCAGCGGCGGCACCACCTTTCGCAGCTATCGCGATTCGCGCGGGCGGCCCGGCGCATTCTCGAAACGCCTGATGGTCTATGGTCGCGACGGCCAGCCCTGCTATGTCTGCGGGACGCCGATTCGAAACGTGGTGGTCGGCCAGCGCGCGAGTTTCTACTGTTCGAAGTGCCAACACTGAATGCGCGGAGAGGAATGCGATTGACGACAACTTTCGGAGTGAAAGCGATTTTCCCGATCGTTGTGGCGCTCGCATTGAGAGGCTTCCTGTCATCACTCGCGGCTGCCGCGGGCCCCCCGACGGCTCCCGGAGCCGGCGCCTCCTCGGCACAAATCGACTGGAACAAGCTCGATGCTGAAGCGCTGTCGTATTTTCAAGCGTACCTGCGTTTCGACACCAGCAACCCTCCTGACAACACCGCCGACGCGATCGCCTTCCTGAAACAGATCCTCGACAAGGAGGGGATCGAGACGCAGGTATTCGTCAGCAAGCCCGGCATGGCTAACCTCGTCGCGCGGCTGCCCGGTCCAACCGGAGTAAAGCCGCTCCTTCTGATGTCGCATGCTGACGTGGTGCCGGCTGTCGCGAAGGATTGGAGTCATGCTCCCTTCAGCGGCGATCTCGCGAACGGATTCGTGTGGGGCCGTGGCGCGATCGACAACAAGGCGCATGGCATCATGGCGCTGATGACAATGCTCGCGCTGAAGCGCAACGGCACCAGGCTACGGCGCGGCGTCGAGATGATGGTGAACTGCGACGAGGAGGCGGGCGGTGGCGACGGCGCCAACTGGATGGCGGCGAATCATTGGGACGCATTCGATCCCGCGTTCGCGTTCAATGAAGGCGGCGACGGCACCCCCAATTGGCTCGGCAGCCGCGGCGTGACGTTTCGCGTCGCCGTTTCCGAGAAGCGCGTGATGTGGCTGCGCCTGACCGCGCATGGCAAGGCAGGGCATGGCTCGATGCCGAATGCCAACAATCCCAATCTCATCCTCATCGATGCGCTCGGGCGGCTACTCGCAGAACCGCCGCCGTTTCGCCTGACGCCGGTGTTCGACGAAGCGATGCGCACGCTCGCGCCAAGGATGGATTTTCCGGCGTCGTTCGAACTCGCGCATCTACGGTGGCCGTACATGATGGAGATCGCGGTGCGCGGGCCGCTCTCGCTCTATACGGTCCAGGCGCTGATGCATGACACGGTCGCGCCCACGATGCTCAATTCGGGGATGAAGGTGAATGTCATCCCCTCGAGCGCCGAGGCCGGCATCGATTGCCGCCTGCTGCCAGATACCGACGCTGCCGCATTCGAGAAGCATCTGCACGACGTGCTCGGCCCGAAGATCGATATCGATTTTATCCAACGCCCGGACCCATCACCGACTTCACCCACCAGCGGCGAAGCGTGGGATGCGATGAAGCAGATCGTCGCGGATGATTTCGTCGATACGATTGTCGCACCCAGCATGACCTCGGGCGGCACCGACTCGAGGTTCTTGCGCGTCAAAGGGGTGCCGGCTTATGGCTTCGTTCCGATAATTTCGCCCGAGCCCGAAGCGGTGCGCATTCATGGCGTCGACGAGCGTCTTTCCATCGACAATCTCAATCGAGGAATCCGCGCGACCTATCACCTGACGATGAAGCTTTGCGCGGCGGAGTAGGTGGTCCTTTCATGGCGGCCGATGGAACCACTTCGGTCCGAGACGTAGACTTCCAATATGCAGGAACTCAAGCTTCATACTGATTCCCGCATTACGCTCGTCGATGTTACCGAGCAGGTAAATGGCGCGGTCGCCGAATCCGGGGTGAAAAGCGGGCTCTGCAACCTGTTCGTTCCGCACACCACGGCCGCGGTCATCGTTTCGGAAAATTGGGATCCCGATGTCACCAGCGACCTGATCATGCAGCTCGAGAAGATCGTTCCGCGCAAAGGTGGCTACCGTCACGGCGAAGGAAATTCGCAGGCGCACATCCTGTCGGTGATGCTCAGCACCTCGCTCAACGTTCCGGTTCGCGAGGGCAAGCTGGCGTTGGGGCGATGGCAAGGGGTGATGTTCGTGGAGTTCGACGGCCCTCGCGATCGCTCATTGATGGTGACGCTGGTGAAGGCGTAACGGGATGGCGGCGGACATTCCGGATTGGCTCGGCGCACTGATCGCGTTTCTCTTCGGTGCCAGCGTAGGCAGCTTCGTCAATGTGGTGGCGTATCGATTGCCGCGCGAGCTCTCGATCGTTACGCCGCGATCGTTCTGCCCCGAATGCAACCGCACGCTACCATGGTGGGCGAACATTCCGATTCTCGCGTACCTGGGATTGCGCGGCCGCTGCGTGATGTGCGGCGCGCCGATCAGCTTCCGTCATTTCCTCGCCGAGTTCGCGCTCGCGGTGACCGCCGCTTATCTCTACGTCAGTTTCCCGCTCGCCGATGCATTCGCGCGGTTCGTGTTTTGCACCGCTCTCTTCATCGTCGCGCTCATCGATTACGATTGGCGCTTGATTCCCAACATCATAACTTTCCCCGGCATTCCCATCGGGCTGATCGCGGCGACCTTTGCAATTCCGGAAGTCGGGCTGAAGCGGTCGCTTATCGGGATCGCAGGCGGATGGGGATTCCTCTTCCTGACCGGCGAGGTATATTTCCGGCTGCGCAATCGAGAGGGCGTCGGCATGGGCGACGTATGGCTGCTCGGGATGGTGGGGGCATTCATGGGATGGCCCGGCGCGGCGTTTACGTTGTTCGTCGGCTCGATTTTGGGATCGATTGGCGGAATCGTCGCCGCGCTCTCGGGCGGAGCGCCACCACCGCCGGTCGCGGAGAATGCCGCCGGCATAGGAGAGACTGAAATCTCCGTCCTGCGGACCGAAGTTCCGTTTGGACCGTTCCTCGCACTCGCAGCCGGCGTGTTCGCGCTCTTTCAACCGCAGATCAAGCGCTGGTATCTTGGCCATTGATGGGTCGCGGATTGTTCATCACGCTGGAAGGCGTCGAGGGTTCCGGAAAAACCACCCAGGCCGCGACGCTCGCCGACGCACTCCGAAAACAAGGCCGAACGGTCAGCGTCACCCACGAGCCCGGCGGCACTCGCGCCGGCGAGGCGATCCGCAAGATTTTCCTCGATCCTGAAGTCTCGCTCGACGTCGCATCGGAGTTGCTGCTGGTGCTTGCCGATCGCGCGCAGCACGTTCGCGAGAAGCTGCGGCCCGGGGTCGAAGCCGGCGAGATCGTCATTTCCGATCGTTACTCCGATTCGACCGTGGCGTATCAGGGCTATGGTCGCGGCTTCGACCTTCCGCTGCTGCACCAACTCAATCAGCTCGCCACCGCAGGCATGATCCCCGATCTCACCCTCGTGCTCGACTGTTCAGCCGAGATCGGCATCGCTCGCACGCGCGAACGGGTCAAAGGCCTGGCCCATCGTTTCGATCGCTTCGAGAGCGAGCTGCTGGATTTCCATCGCCGTGTGCGCGAGGGCTTTCTCGCGACTGCCAAGGCGGAACCGGATCGCGTCCGGGTGGTCGATTCGCAACAACCATACGAAGGCGCCGCCGCCGAGATTCTCTCCGCCGCGCACGAATTGATTCGACTGCGATGCCCCTAGACGCGCTTCGAGGCCATCGTGAGATCTACCAGCGCCTACTGCGCGAGCTGGAAACGCGCCCTTCGCATGCGTACCTCTTTTCGGGTCCGCGCGGCGTCGGCAAATCTCTGACGGCGCAGGGCATCGTGCATAGTTTGGTGTGTGAACGGTCGCCGGGCGAGAACTTCTGTTGCACGCCCGATCGCTGCCCGATTCGTGCAGGCGTTGGCACTACGGAATCTATTCGAGTGCGCGAAAAGGGCGGCGCGAAAACCTGCGAATGCTGTCCCGCATGTGTGCAGGCCGCGCTCGGCGTGCATCCCGACGTCGCGCATGTCGAGAAGGCTCCCAATCGCACCGATGTGCTGATCGAGCAGGTCCGCGAAATGATGGCGCAACTCGCGCTGAAGCCCGCGCGCGCGCCGATGCGCCTCGCGATTCTCGATGATGCCGAGACTCTAAACGTCCCCGGTCAGAATGCAGTGCTTAAGACGCTCGAGGAGCCACCGGGTCACGCGATTATTTTTGTAATCACCTCCAGCGAACGCGCGCTGCTCGATACGGTGCGCTCGCGGCTGCGTCCGGTGCGTTTCCCGCCGCTCTCTCCTGCGGAGGTCGAGGAGATCGTCGTTGCACGCGGCAACATCGACCCGAAGCGCGCGCATGCGATCGCGCGTCTCGCACGTGGCAGCGCTGCGCGCGGTCTCGCGCTTATCGACGGCGACGAGCCTCCGCTGAAGCAACTGCTCGAGGCATTGAGTCGTGCGAAACGATTGGACTTCGCGGGTGCGAATGCGCTGGCGCAGGAGCACTTCGGCAATCGCGAGCAGGCCGTCGACAATTTCGAATTGATGGCGCGGCTGCTTGAAGAAATACTATGTCTGAAGTTGATAGACTACGATTTCGCCGATTCTTCGCCTGAAAATGCGCCCTTAATGAAAGCCGTCGCCGATTCCTATACTGTCGACGGATTAGTTGCCTGTCTGGCGGCTGCTGTCAGGGCGCATGCGGCGACCGAAGCGATGGCGAATTGCCGGCTGCAGGCCGAGCAACTATGGATGACCGTCGGGCAGGCAGCGCGAGGCGAATAACTTGGCTATCGAGACTGATCCATTCCAAAACCGCGACGAGCTCCCGCGTATCGTCGCGATTAGCCTTCAGCAGACCGGCCATCTTTTCAACTATCTAGCCGGCGATGTTGCGATGCGCCGCGGCGTTCGCGTGTTGGTTGACAGCGACGGCGGCGTTCGGGTCGGCACCGTCGCGCTGGAACCGCATGAGCCCGCGCACACGCTCGATTTGTCGGTCCTCAAGCCGGTCATCCGGCTGGTCGGCGTCGAAGATCTTCGCACCGAGGAGGACAACCTCGGCCGCGAGGCGCGCGCGCGCCGGCTCTGCCTCGAGCGCATCCACGAGCGCGGCGCGCCGATGAAGCTGGTCAACGTCGATTTCGCATTCGACGGGCGCAAGGCGGTGTTCTATTTCATCGCCGAAAGTCGGGTCGACTTTCGCGACCTCGTGCGCGATCTCGCCAACACCCTGCGGGTGCGCGTCGAGATGAAGCAGATCGGCGCGCGCGACGAGACCAAGGTCACCGGCGGACTGGGTCCATGCGGGCGCGAGTTGTGCTGCTCCTCATGGCTGCGCGATTTCGAGGCCGTCACGGTCAAGATGGCGCGCGAGCAGGGGCTCGCGCTCAATCCGTCGCGCCTCGCGGGAATGTGCGGACGCCTCAAGTGCTGTTTGCGCTACGAGTACGCGACCTATGTCGAACTGAAACGCGGACTTCCGGCGCTCGGCAAGCGCGTGCAATCGGTGAAGGGCGACGGCAAGGTAATCAGGCAAAATATTTTCACGCAGACGGTGTTGATTCAGCGCGAAGAAGACGGCGGGGTGGTCGAGGCGACGCGCGAGGATCTGGTGTTGAACCGCCCGCCCAATCCAAC
>JBGPMZ010000140.1:0-6662 GCA_041487255.1 Binataceae bacterium (SeqCode)
CTTCGACCTCGGATTCCCACAGGATGCCGAGCGTCGGATAGAGCACCGCCTTGGCGAGGTTCTCGCGATCGAGCAGCGCAACGCGCTCTTTCGCATCCATCGAACCGAAGGGCGCGCAGTTGACGTAGGTGCGCTCGGCGTCGGGCCGCAGCTCGTCCTGCCCGCGGCCCATCCCGCCCAGCGCGCTGAGAAATCCGGGCTGCGCCATCTGCGAGAGCTTGCCGTCATACTCCAGGCACTCGAGGCCCTTGTCATTCTTGACGACCTTGATCGCGCGCGGCTGATACTTCGCCTCTAGATACTTTTCCCACAGGTCAGGCGGTTCGAGGATGTGGCCGTCGGCGTCGACAACGACTTCGTTGGATGACATTGGTGGACTCGCTCCTTGATTGCGGTGCCCCCGCGCCCGCCTGCTCGGCTTCGGCCGGAGTTCTACGCTTTGGTAAATGACCGTTTACCTGTTCCATCGAAACTAGTAAACTACCGTTTACCTGTCAACCGAAAATCAGTCATCATCAGCGAGTGAATATGGTTGGTGAGAAGCGAACTGCGCTCGGGACATCTGTCGCAAGCCGGGTGAAACTGCCGAAGCGGCGTGCGAGGAAGTCAATGGCCCGCGAGACTCTCGGCGTGGAGCTCGGCCCGGAGGAGATCGCTTCGACACGCGAGCGCATATTGACCTCGGCCACGCGCTTTTTCGCCGAGCAAGGCTTCGCGAGCACCTCGATGCCGGCGATCGCGAAAGCCAGCGGCGTGACCGCGGGCGCGATTTACAAGCACTTCAAGAGCAAGGCCGATCTTCTGTTTGAGGTGACGCGCCGCGCGTTGGCGTCGATCCCGTTTTTCGTACAAGCCTCGCAGCGCCAACACGATGCGGCCTCACTGCCTTCGCTAGCTGCCGTCTATACCGAGCCGGAACTCAAGCTGGTGCGCCAGCTTTCGATCGAGGTTCATTCCGCGGCGACCAAGGACGCGAAGGTAAAGCGCGTGGTATCCGCCTCGAATGAGGTGGCGGTTCAATGGGCCAGCGGGCTCATCGCGGCGGCGCAACGAGCAGGCAAGCTTGATCCGAAACTGAACCCGGTCTTCGCCGCGCATGCGTATGGCGTGTTCATCATGGGCCTCACGCACATGGAGACGGTGGCGCCGCACCTGGTTGGCGATCCCGCGTGGCGCGAGTTTGTGAGCGACCGCATCGCGGCGCTCATCGGTTTGAGCTGATCACCCTGCCGCGGCCGTCGCCGTTTGCGCGGGAGCGGCCCTTCCCTTTCCGGTTTCGGGCAACAGGTACATGCATCCGATCGGCAGGAACTGGAAGACGAGGAACAACAACATCACGTTCTTGAGGCCCATCGATTCAGCCAGCGCGCCACCGATGATCGGCGACAGGAAGGCGCCCGCATAGCCAACCGACCATACGAACGCGAGCCCGACGCCCATCTTCTCCGGCGTCATCCCCTTAAGTTCCATTACCAGGGTGGTGATCGCGGCCAGCGATCCCGCCCCGCCGATTCCGACCAGCACCAGCGACGCGCGAATCAGCATCGGATCGGGAAACAGGATCGCGCCGAGGGATCCGAACAGCGTGCAGATCGCGACCGGCCATAGGAACGGCTTTCGAAGCCCTAACATGCCGGTGCCGAGTCCTCCACCCAACGCCGCGAAGATGCCCGTCAGCGGCAGTACTGAGGTTAGCGCCGAAGCTTCCGCGAGGCCGAGCCCACGATACTGGCTGAAGTAAGTCGGGAGGAACGCGGTGTAGAGCTGGAAGACCCACATCCCGCCGAACAGACCGCCCGCGATGAGTTGGATCTCGCGCCGCCGGGCGACTTCGCCGAGCGCCGAGCCGCTACGCTCCTGGGCCGACTCGGAAACCGCGGCATCGACGATCGCGACACGGCGCTCGTAGCCGAAAATCGTCCATGCCAACGCGACGACTGCGGATGCGATTCCATAGTTGCGCAGCACCAGCAGCCACGACGATCCAACTGCCGCATAAATCGGAACGGTCAACTGGAACACCGCGAACAGCCCGATGTATGCGCACAGCGCGTTGATCATATTGATGTAGGGCCATTCGTGCTCACCGAACCATTGCATCGTGAGCACGCCGGGCGGCGCGATAATGACGCCGTAGCCGACGCCCTCGAGCACGCGGTAGAAAAGCAGCTGTCCGAAACTGCCGGAATAGCCGCTAAGAATTTCCGCCACCGACATCAGCCAGATGCCCGCGATGAGCGCGCGCAGCGCTCCGAGTTTCTCCATCACGATCGCGCCCGCCATCGAGAAGATCGCGATGCACAGCGCGATGATGGAAATGATGAGTCCCGCGCTGGCGGGCGAGATATTCAGACTCTTGGTGATCGGCACCAGGAGCGGCGCTGGGGCGAGCCAGGTCAGCGACTGCGCAAGCAGGGTAAAGAGGAGCAGGATCTCGATGACCCACCGATATGGCGAGAGGCGATTTGCATCACTCATTAAGAATAACCCCGCAGTTGGTATGCCTGTATAACGCGTCGGCACGATGCATTGCCAGCCTGAATTTGCCCGGCGCGGCGCCGGGCGCTGATTGTTTTTGGTCAGCCGCCGGCACTCGCCGCGGGCAATTGCTCGCTGCAATTCTGTTTGACAACAAAAATTCCGTTGTCTACTTTGAACCAGAATTCATGAATCTCGATTCACAGACCGGGCCGCGATGAGAACCTCGCTCAAAGTGCGCGAAAAGCGACGGGTGGAGAACGACGCTCGGGCGGTGCGTATCACGGCGGCGGCGGCGCGGGTGTTCGCCCGCTACGGCGTTGAGAACGCGACGATGGAGACGATCGCGCGCGAAGCGAAGGTCGCGGTAGGAACGATTTATCTGCATTTCGCCTCGCGCGACGAGGTTTACCTGAACCTTCGCGCTGACCGCAGTGAGCGCCTGGGAACCGGCTATCGCGAAGTCAAGTCGCGCGGACTTAAGCCGCTCGAAGAGATCCGAACGCTCGCCCAGGTCTACATCGAATATCTCCACGAGTCCGCGGATCCCATCCTGGTAGGCGAGCCGACCCCGTACTACGAGATCAGAAAACGCCTGCGGCGCTCCTCGGAAATCCGCGCCTTCGATCGCGGTTCGAAAATAAGTCATGAAGTGTTTCACCTGTTCGAGGGCAGCGTGCGGCGCACTTTTGATGCCGGGCTGATGGCGGATTCGCTGGGTCCGACCGGGGTGACCGTCGCGATCTGGTCGATCCTCAATGGCGCATTCATGGTGACGCGCGATCGCGAGTTTCTGGTCCATACCACGGGTCTTGAGCCGGATGGATTTGTCGCAAAAGCGCTTGATTCGTATCTGCAAGGTTTAGTCGCAGCGACGCGAGGCCGAACTAGTGAGTCAAAGCCGCTGGGGCGCAATGAACGAGTACTCGGAATGCCGAGAAAAGGAACGAGCGTATGAAAACGATCTGGTTTCACATGCAAGGCTATCGCGATCTGCCGGATGATTTCCGCGATCGATACGAGAGCATCTGGGTCACGCCGCCCAACGACGAGCTTTGCCGCTCCGAAGACGTGGCGAAGTATCTGCACTGGAACCTCGATGAGCTGGAGATGGCGGATGACCTGGGTTTCGATGGTCTCGGTCTCAACGAGCATCATCAGAACGGTTATGGATTTCCGATTTCGCCGAACATGATCGCGACGGTGCTCGCGCGCCGCAAATCAGACGCGGCGCTGGTGGTGCTGGGAAATACGCTGCCGCTCTACAATCCACCTATCCGCGTGGCCGAGGAGTTCGCGCTGCTGGATTGCCTGAGCGGAGGCCGCCTGGTGGCAGGGTTCCCGGTCGGCTCCCCCATGGATACCACGGGATGTTACGGCATCCCGCCGACCCAAGTTCGCCCGCGCTACTATGAGGCGCACGATCTCATCAAGCAGGCGTGGACGCGTCCGGGCCCGTTTGCCTTCAACGGCCGCTTCACCAAACTGCGCTACGTCAACCCGTGGCCGAAGCCGCTGCAGAAGCCCCATCCTCCTATATGGCTGGCGGGCGGCGGTTCGATCGAAACGTGGAAGTTCGCGACCGATCACGACTACACCTACAGCTATCTGAGTTTCATGGGCCATAAGTACGCCAAGGTGCTGATGGACGGTTACTGGGACTCCGTCGCGAAGGCCGGGATGGATGACAATCCGTACCGCGCTGGATTCGCGCAGTTGGTGGTGGTTGCCGACACCGATGCCGAGGCGGAGCGAATCTACCTGAAGCATCTGCGCAACTTCTATTCCAAGTCGCTCTACGTCGCGCCGCATTTCGGCAACGTGCCGGGCTTCATGACCAAGAAGAGCTTTGAGTTTCAGCTCAGTCATCGCGGCGCCAGCGCGTTCAGCTTCGATTTTAAACCGCATGAAGCGACCTGGAAGCAGCTGGTGGAAGACTCGCGGATGGTCATCGGCGGCAGCCCCGCAACCGTGGCGACACAAATTGAGGAGGCGGTTCGCAACATCCGCGTCGGCCATCTGATGGTCATCCTGCAGATTCAGTCGATGGATCCGGAGCTGACCGCATACAGTAGCGGACTGTTTGCCGAGAAGGTGCTGCCGAAGATCAAGGGCATCTGGGACAGGGAAGGCTACGTCGATCGATGGTGGCCGCAAGGCGCGACTCGCAATCAGCCGAAACTCGCGCAGGCAGCGTCAGCATCTCGCCTCGCGGAGGCAAAGGTTCAGGCATGACCACGGCGACCGGGCAAAGTGTAGAACTGCCGGGTGGCTTCGCGCCCAATCCGGTGCTGATCAAGGGCGAAGGCGCCCCGGTCGTATATCTCCACGGTCCGTTCGGGCAGGAATGGGATGGGTTCCTCGACGACCTCGCGGCCCATCGTCGCGTTTACGCGCCCGCCCACCCCGGCTCCGAGGAAACCGATGACCTTGAGCATCTCGATGGCTTGTCGGATCTGGTTTTGTATTACGACGATCTGTTCGACCGGCTCGGATTGGAGCGCTTCGATTTGGTCGGTCATTCCTTCGGTGGAATGGTCGCAGCGGAATATGCCGCGACGTTCCGGGATCGCGTAAACAAGCTCGTCTTGATCGATGCGATGGGACTGTGGCGCGACGACGTTCCGGTCGGCGACCACCTTCTGGTTTCCCCTGAGAAGCTGGTGAAGCTGCTGTTCAATGATCCCTCGAAACCGGAAGTCGCGGCCAAGCTCGCGATGCCGACCGATCATGACGCGATGAACGCCGCGCTGGTGCAGCGCTTCGGTGCACTCGCGAGCACCTCGCATTTCATTCATCCAATTCCCGAGCGCGGACTTAAGCGGCGGCTGCCGCGCATCAAGGCGGAGACCCTCGTGCTATGGGGCGCGCAGGATGCGCTCGTGCCGGCGGTTTATGCCGCAGAATTTGCCGCCCTAATACCGAACGCGCGGATTCAGATGATCGAACAGGCCGGTCATGTGCCGCAAATCGAACAGCGCGGGCTGGTTTCCGAACATCTGGCGAAATTTCTGACGCGCTGACCGCAGGCCCGATAGCCGAAGCTGATCGCCTAACTTCACAGCTTCTGGTCGCCGCTGGCCCACAGGTTGTAGCCAATCGCGCCCACGAAGTAGACCATCGCGATTACATAGAAGACCGCCGAGAACGAGCCGGTCTCGCGCAGGATGAAGCCCGCAGCCGCCACGCCGATGATGCCGGGGAGCGTAGCGACCGTGTTGGAAATGCCAATCAGGATGCCCGCGTAGCGCGGCGCGATATCGAGATGGTTCGCGGCGAAGGCGCCGGTTCCGAAGCCATTGCATGCGACCGAAATTGTTACGAGCACGATGGCCTGCACCGGCGTCGTCACGGAGGGGAGCAGCAAGAGCGGCAGCGCGCCGCCGATGAACGACACGCTCTGAAGCGTTTTGCGCACGGTGACGACGCGGTAGCCGCCACGCAGCATCCGGTCGGCGATCCATCCGGCGAGGTTGCTCGAGACGAAGGTCGTGATCCATGGGATGAGCGAAAAGAGGCCGACGCGCGACAGCGTCATCGCGAAGGTCTTATCGAGATAGGTCGGGAGCCATAGCAGCAGAATATAGAAACCGAAGTTGGTGCACAGATGCGCGATGCATATGGCCCACAATGCTCTCTCGCGCAAGATGGCGCGCCATGGAATGTCGACCGCCGGAGGCGCGGCGGGCCGGCCCGCGATGATCGACCCGAGTTCCTCGCGCGTGATGTTGCGATCGCTCTCGGGCGTCTCCGAGGTTCTCCATAACCATACGCAGACCCAGCCCATTCCAGTGGCGCCGGCGATGTAGAACAGCGCATGCCATCCGAAAGCGACGATGATCGCCGGGCTGACGAGGAACGCGGTCACGGTGCCGAGATGGATGCCGCTGAAGTTGAGCGCGATGACGCGGGAACGCTCCTCGGCAATCGTCCATCGCGCGGTGATGCTGTGGATCGCGGGGAAGTTGACGCCCTCGCCAAGGCCGAGCAGAACTCGCACCGCGATCAGCAGGCCGAATGCGACCGACGCCGGCGGCGTGAGCAGCGTGGCGATCGACCATACCGCGACGCCGGCCGCAAGCACGCGCCGTCCGCCGAAGCGATCGGACATCCATCCGCCGAGCAGTTGCGGCCACAGATAGCCCCAGAAAAATGCGGACAGGATGATTCCCTGCGCGGCGGCA
>JBGPMZ010000141.1:0-6659 GCA_041487255.1 Binataceae bacterium (SeqCode)
CGTGAGAGTGGCTTTGTTTTTGCCGTTTTCAAGATGGCGGCCCAGATAGTGCGGTAGAATTCCGATTGCTGCGGTCGATGGCTTCCTGCCCAGCGATTCCGGGATTCAGTTTGAAAAAGTTCAGCATCTACAAGGATGATTTGGCTTCGTTTCGTAATTTCGGATGGAACGTCCCGTAGGTCCAGCTCCTTTGCCCGCCAGCACCTGACACGGTCGCAGGATGGCTTTGTTTTCGCGAAAATTCATCATGCTGAGAGCCCTCTTGGGGTGAAGCACCCTTCCTCACCCGGACCCTTAAGGATTTCCCTATTGCGGCCGAAATGGAAGGGCCAACCGACCTCGCAGTTAGGTTTGACTAACCCAAAGACGGATTCCCGTTTACCGTTGCAGAGTTGGAAGCCCTGCGTCCTCAGCTTCGCCGCATCATCGCTCGAGGCCGTCGAAGGCGAGCTTGAAAACCGCGTCGGTGATCTCCGGAGCATGCAGCGCGCCTTCGCGCCGATACCATTCGGTGATCGAATTCAACATCCCGAACAGCAGCCGCGTGGCGAGGCGCGCGTCGACGTCGGCGCGGATACCCTTCTCCTTCTGCGCCGCGGCGAACAGTTGCGCGATCAGGCGATCGAACTCGCGCCGCCGCTCGAGGATGCGGCGCTCGGCGCGCGTGTTGCCCCGCACCCGCAGCAGCAAAGCCACCTCGGGCGTCATCGCGATGGTGATCTCAATGGTGCGGCGAACCACATGTCTCAGCCGCTCCACCGCGGGGCCTTCCGCGGCCATCGGCTCCGCCAGCACCGCAACCAGCGCATCGAAGGCGCGGCCGGTGCCGCGCAGCAGCAACTCCTCTTTGCCGCGAGCGTGGTAGTAGATGCTGGCCTTGGTGATACCGGCCGCGCGCGCGACCTGGTCGAGCGAACTGCCGTCGTAGCCGCGCTCGAGGAACACGCGCACCGCGACATCGAGCAGCGCGTCGAAATTGTAAGCCTTCCGGGATTTTGCCGATGGGCGCCCCACCATATACTCCGTTCGGTTTGAAGTTTTTCCGCGACATATCCATTACACTGTCGGGCACGCGCGCGGGAGAGCCGCGCGGGTTTCAAATGAGGAAGTCGTGATGAAGTACGGAATCGCCATTCGCAACATGGGACCGCAGTCGAGCCGCAAAACCATCCGCGAATGCGCGCGCATTGCAGAGCAGGCGGGCTTCGACGCGTTGTTCGTGTCCGACCATTTGTGCATCCCACCCGATCAAACTGAAGGATCGGGCGGGCGCTATCTTGACGTTCTCGCTACGCTGGCGTTTCTGGCGGGCGCGACCGAGCGCATCCGCCTGGGAGTGTCGGTGCTGGTAGTGCCGTATCGTCCGGCGGTGCTGACGGCGAAGCAGATCGCGACGATCCAGGAACTCTCCGGCGATCGCATGATTCTGGGCGTCGGGGTGGGCTGGATGAAGCCGGAATTCGACGCCCTCGGCGCCGACATCAAGAAGCGCGGCGCGATGACGACCGAGACGCTCGCGGTGCTCCATCATTTGTGGAGTAACGATGAGGCTCGCCCCTACGATGGCAAGCTGGTGAAGTTTCCCGCATTCGTTTTTCTGCCGCGTCCCGCGCGTCCTCCGATATGGATCGGCGGAAATAGCGCTGCCGCGCAGGAACGGGTGCTGAAGTTCGGCGACGGATGGCATCCGATGTTGCGCACGGCCGAGTTGAAGCCTGCTGTCGATGCGCTCAAGGCCAAAGTCGCCGCAACGGGCAAACCCGCGCCGGAGATCATCGTGCGACGCGGCCTCAAGCTGGAAGACGCATCAGCGGCGCGCGAGAAGCTCAATGCAGATCGCGACGCCGGTGCGACCTACTTCATTCTCGACCTCGGGCGCTATGAAAACGAATCTGCTTTCGGGCGCGCGGTCGACACCTTCATCGGTCAGGTAAGCTCGCGCGCTTGAGCGGCCTGTGCCCTTCCGGTTCTGTCGGAGTTCTTCCTGGTGAGTGCAATCGCGAGACTGGTTGAAGCCGCGCCTCGATACGCCGCCCTGCTTCGATCCCAGTACTGGCAGCCTGAGCAGCTCGAATCATACCGTGAGCAACAGCTTGAAAAGACGCTGCGCGCCGCGGCGAAGATTCCCTTTTATGCTGAACGGCTCGGTACCGGGACCTACGCCCGTGACCTACAAAAACTTCCCATCCTGAAGCGTGCCGACGTCGAAGCGTTGAGCTTGTCAGTCTGCTCACTTCAACCGCCCGGCACTCGCTTCGTGAGTGAGCGCTCTTCGGGAACGAGCGGGCCCGCGGTCAAGCTGCTGTTCGATTCGTCGCATCAACGGAGCCGCAATGCCGCGCGGATTCGTTTCCTGCGGACGAACGGATGGAATCCGCTGCGGCGCACGGTTTGGTTTGTTGGCTCGTCGCTGCTGGCCGAAAACAATCCCGACTATCAGGGTGTAGGTGAGTTGATCCGATGGTTTTCTTCATCGTTAGGAGTGAAGTTTCTTTCGACCTTCATGCCTTTTCGCAAACAGGTCGAGACACTCGCAAAACTGAAACCTGTGTCTCTGTATGCATTTCCCAGCGGTATCGACGGAATCCTGCGTGCTCTTGAAGAGACGGGTCAGCGCTTGCCGTCGCTTCAGGTAGTGATGTGCGGTGGGGAAGCCGTGGATGATTCCCTGCGCGAGCGCACCCGAAGAGTGTTGGGTCTTGAGCTGCGAGACAACTACGGAACGACCGAGGCATTTCTCGCGTTCCAGTGCCCGGTTGGCAGCTATCACATCAACGCCGAACACGTGGTGGTGGAGATCGTCGACGAAGCGGGCCGCGCCGCCGCTCCCGGCCGGATGGGCCGGGTCCTCGTGACCACGCTCGAGAATTACCTGATGCCGCTGGTGCGTTACGAGATTGGTGACTATGCCGTCGCGGCCAGCGGCCGATGCTCCTGCGGCCGGACCCTGCCGCTGCTCGAGCGCGTGCTCGGACGCCAGGTAAACATGTTTCGAAAGTCCGACGGCAGCCTCACTTCGGGCTGGCAGGCAGTCGGCGTACTGCGAAGATTTCCCGAAATCAAAGTCTTCCAGGTAGTGCAGAAATCAATCGATCAGTTTTGCGTGCGTTACGTGGCCGACCAGCCGCTGACTTCCGAGAGCGCAGCCCGGATCCAGGCAACCTTCCGCGGCGATCTTGCAGAGCAGGTGAACGTCAACTTCGAGCATGTGAGTGAGATTGCGCGCGCTCCGAGCGGCAAGTTCATGGTCACCGTGTCGGAAGTGCCGCGCTAGCTCATGGGAAGCCGGCGCCGGGGACTTCGACGTGCACGGTGTCGATACGCGCGATCGATTTCCCGCCTGGGAGGTTCAAATTGCAGATTCACCTGGCGCTTTTCATGCGCCGCTTCCTTCGAATCGGATTGTTGGATCTGAGCTGCATCCGGGTCTGAACGAACGCGCGCAGGACATTGTTCATTTTCGTCTGATAGCCCCTTCCGCTTTTCTTGAACCATTCGAGCACATCGCTATCAATGCGAATGTGAATGTCCTTTTTGCGTGGAGGTACACCGATGACGGCTTTGGTCCAGTCTAGTTCCTCGTGGATATCGTCGGGGTCGGCGGCAATCGAAGCCTCCAGTTCGGCTTCGGTTGTGGCATCGACTTTTTTCCAGTCGGTGCGACTCATGCCTCGGCGTTGCATAGACGCGAGCTCCCTATCCGAATAGCTCACGGTATCGTCGCGTTTCCGCATCTCTCGCTCTCCGCATTGTGATGATCCGAATCTTTTCTCCGCGCCGACACCAGACCACGGCGACCAGTCGCCCATGGAGTTCCGCAATATTCAGCCAGCGTTCTTCATCTTCGCGCGGCGACGGCACGGAAATCGCCGGTCTGCCGTCGAAAAGGTCTTTCGTATCAACAAAATCCAAGCCCCTGCTGCTCAAGACCTTGAGTCGTTTGAGCTCAGACCATTCGAACTCCATATTGTGTATCCATAGATGTGTACATAGTCAACGACTCGCGCCTTTTACGGGGAGCTGGCGCCCGGGGTTTCGATGCGCACCGTGTCGATTCGAGCGGTCGAGTTGCCGCGCATGAGATCCTCTTGCGTGGTTTTCGCGCTGATGCAGAAAAGCGTTCGGCGATCCTCGCCGCCGAGTGCGCATGCCACCGCACGCCGGCCGGTGACGGAAATCCGATCGAGTATGCGTCCCGTTGCATCGACGCGCACGAACGCATCCTCCTGAAAAAGGCTGGTCCACACCGCGCCCTCGCGATCGAGGCAGATTACTGGATCGCCGCTCGGCAGGAATCCGATCCCGCCCGCGATGCCTGGGATTCGGCAAACCGTCTCGCATTCACCGGCTGGCGAGACGCGCTGCAACGTCATCGCAAGGCTATCGACGAACCACAGTCTCCGGTCGTGCCACCGCGGTCCTTCAAAGTATTTTCCCTCGGTGATAAGCGGCTTCAGTCCGTGTAATCCATTTTCCCCCGCCCGTTTCGAATCAGATGATCTTCTCGCGATGCAGTTGCTCGAGGTCATTCGCCGAAACGCCGAGGACTTCGCCATAGATGCGATTATTGTCGTGGCCGACGCCGACCGAGCCGCGCCAGACTTTCCCAGGCGTCAGCGAGAACTTCGGCGCGATGCCGATTCCTTTCACGCGCCCGACCTGCTCGTCCTCCCATTCGATGTGCATTGCGCGCGCCTGGTATTGCGAATTCGCCGCGATGTCCTTGCTCGACATGATAGGTGAGCACGGAATCTTCACCTCGTTCATCGCTCTGACGACTTCATCGACGGTGCGATCGTTGATCCATCCGCGCAGCATCGCGTCCCATTCGATGCCTTCGATCGTTTCGATCTGGATGCGCGCGTTCTTCCATTTTTCTTCGGTGGGATCGAGGCCAATCACGCGGCTCACCGCGTCGAACTTCTCCTCGCCGAGCGCGCCGAGCACCAGCCATCCATCCTTCGCCTGAAAAGCGTCGAGCGGCTGGAAGCCCTGCGCGCGATTGCCGGATCGTTCGCGCACAACATCCTTCTGAAAAAACTCGACCATGGTGCCGCCGAGGGTTTTGTGAATCGCCTCGTACTGCGCCAGATCGACCGATTGCCCTTTTCCGGTCGAGCGCGCGTAGGTCAGTCCCGCGAGCGAGGACCATAGCGTGAACATCGCGGTCATGTAGTCGCCGATCCACGGCGCGGCGCGCATCGGAGGCTCGGGATCCGCGGAGCCGGTCTGATACATGGCGCCGCTGACCGCTTGCCCCACGATGTCGTAGGACGCGCGATGCACCCAGTCGGGATCGCCGCTCTGCCCGAATCCCGAAACGTGCGTGACGACGAGTTTCGGATTGACCTTCCACACGCCGGCGTCGTCGAGCCCCCACCTCGCGTATGAGCCGGGTTTGGAACTCTCCATCCAAATGTCGGCGCGCGCGATCATCTTGAGGAACAGCTCTTTGCCTTTCGGCTTCGAAAAATCGAGCGTGACGCAAAACACGTTGCGCCGTTCCTGCACGAAGGTCGTCGCCACCGGATCGCCGCCGTTTTTCGCATCGAGGCGGATGCCGATGGTGCGCCATCCCGCGTCGCCGCTGACGGGCCGCTCGACCTGGATGACCTCGGCGCCCATCTCGGCCGCCAACTCAGCCGCGAACGGCTGCGCGATAAGCGTTCCGGTCGAAACGATTTTCACGCCCTGCAAAGGGCCAAAAGCCTCGGGCACCAGCGTCTTTTCAGGCATTCCATCCGCCTCGTGATTAGAATTAAGGAACGAGAATCATGCCCCGATTGATGCGAGATCGGCAACCGGGCGCAGCTTCGGCGCGGCGTTGGCCCGCTTTCGGGCGCGGGTTATTATGAAAGCACCTTTCGCGCGATGAATAGCTCGATCAATCAACGTGAATTGACCTACAAGGCGGTCGCCGGACTGGCGGGCGGCGCGCTCGGATGGTTGCCGGTCGAACTCGCGAGCAACGGCCGCAACCTGACCGATGTCATGAGCACCGCCGACATCGTCGCGTCCTATGCCACGATGGCGATTCTGTCGGGGTTGATCGGCGGACTCATCCTCGCGTCGGATGAGCAGAAGTTGCAGCTCACTCCGACGGTTCGCAACCGGTTCATCCTCGGCTTCGTCGTGTGTTTCCTCCTCGCGATACCCGCGAACTACTACTCGAATATCGTTTTCTCGCAGATTCTGAACTACGGCGGATGGGGCACCGCGCATCCGGGTTCGATGTTCTTTCTGATCGTCGGGCGTGTGACCTCGTGGATGATGATGGGGACGATGCTGGGCGCCGGGGTTGGGCTCGCGGGTTTTCTTGGATCGGCGGTTCCCCAGATCAAATCGCTCGCTGGCTCAGTTAACTTCCCAGCCGTCAACATCATCAAGGGCGCCACCGGCGGATGGATTGGCGGAGTGGCGGGCGGCCTGACCTTCGACCTCATCAACCAGGCCACCGGAGGAGGCCTCGCGTCGCGCCTGATCGGACTGAGCCTGATCGGACTTGCGATCGGATTGCTGATCGGACTGGTTCAGGAGCTAACCAAGGCCGCGTGGCTGACGGTCGACGCGGGCCGCCTGAAAGGCAGGCAATATCGTCTCGAGGGCGGGATCTCCTCGATCGGACGCGCCGAGGAGAATCCGGTGGGCCTGTTCGGCGA
>JBGPMZ010000142.1:0-6623 GCA_041487255.1 Binataceae bacterium (SeqCode)
AAGCGCCTCGAGTTTACGCTCGAAGTCGACCCTCCCGGCTCGATGTTCGAGTTCGACGATTTCTACGGCAATCGGGTGCATGCGTTTTCGATCCATCCGCAACATGAGGTCCTCACGATCGTCGCGCGCTCGCTGGTGCAGTGCATGGAGGAGCCGGTTCCGTCGGTGCGCTCGGTGTCGTTCGAAGAGTTCCTGGCCGGCGATCGCGCCAGGATTCAGGCGGAATACGATTTCCTGGGCGCCAGTTCCTACGTTCCGTTCAGCGAGCGGATGCGAAAATTCTTCTGGATCGCCCGTCCGCGCCGCACCGACGATGTCGGCGGATACGTTCAGCAAGTGGTCGCCTTCGTCCGCGATCAGTTCATCTACGAACCCGGCGTGACGCGCGTGTACTCGACCGCGGACGAGATTCTCACCGCCGGTGCGGGCGTGTGCCAGGACTTCGCGCATCTGACCATTGCGATCCTAAGGCTCGCGGGCGTGCCGGCCCGCTATGTATCCGGTTACCTGGCGCCGCCCGACGATTCGCAGTACCTGCCGATCGAATCGCAGGCGAGCCATGCGTGGATCGAGGCGCAATTGCCCGGGCAGGGATGGGCAGGCTTCGATCCGACGCATGGCTGCCGCACCGACACCCGCCACATCAAGGTCGCGATCGGGCGCGACTATTCCGACGTGACTCCGCTGCGCGGCGTGTATAGAAGTTTCGGTGGCAAGCAGACCATGACCGTCGATTTGAAGCTGGAGCGCGAGACCTCCGTCCAACAGCAGAGCCAGGGCGGATGCTCGCAGCAGTAGTCGCGATCGAGGTTTGCAATTTTGCCGGGGTGATCGTTTGCTGAATTCGGAATCGGTGCGGAACAGCGAAGAATGAAAAGCGACCACGAGCGCGACTATCGACTCGACTTCTGCCGCGGCCTCGCCCTGATCTTCATCTTCATCGATCATGTGCCGGGCAATCCGGCCTCGCTCTGGACCCTGCGCAAATGGGCCTTTTGCGATGCATCCGAAGTGTTCGTGCTAATCTCCGGCATCTCTTCTTATCTCGCCTACGGCTCCCGGCTCGACAAATCCGGGTTCAACGGATGTTGCAGCGCGGTCGCGCAGCGGCTCTCGAAAATCTACGGCGCGCACCTGATGCTGTTTTTCAGCGCGGTGATTTTGGTGCGCGTTGCCTCGCGGTACTTCGCGCGTGTCGACTATGTGGATTTCCTGCAGGTGAAGCCGCTGTTTGACGATCCGCGCCACTACCTCGCGGCGGCGTTGACGCTTTCCTATTTGCCCAAGTACCTCGATATCCTGCCGCTGTACCTGATTCTGCTGGCTGCGGCGCCCGCTATCATCTACCTGGTCAAGCGCGACCCGTGGCTCGCACTGGTCGTGTCGGGATCGATCTACGCGACGGTGCGGATGACCGGCTTCAATCTGAGCGCCGGTCACGATGGGCTCGGATGGACCTTCAATCCGTTCGCGTGGCAATTCCTGTACACGATCGGAATCGTCACCGGACATTTCAGCAAGGTCGGCTTCGCCGGCGGCAACGCGAGCCAGCGCTATCGATGGGCATGGCTCACGCTCGCGGCCGGCTTTACGATGTTCTCGCTGTATGCGGCGGCGCCGTGGACCGCCACTGAAGAGGGGAGCGCGCTGTTCAATCAATACTTGTGGCCGGCGGAGCGAACGTTTCTATCGCCGCTGCGCCTCGCCAACGTGGTCGCATTGCTCTATCTGTTTGCGAGCATCGTGCCGAAGCAGGCGAAGTTCTTTTCCACCCGGGCCGCGAGCCTCTTCCTGGCGTGCGGACGAAACTCGCTGCCGGTCTATGGCGTCGGCATAGTGCTGAGCTGCGTGGGATACGTCGCGCTCTCCGAGAGTGATGCGCCCAACGTGACTTTGGTTGCGATCAACACGCTCGGCATCCTCAGTCTTTTCGCGCTCGGGTCCGCGCTCGATCGGAGGCGCAAAACCGCCACGACCGGCGAAGCGTATAGGCCGGCGCGTGCGGAAGAGCTCGCAGCCTAGCGCCACATCAGGGCTACGGCGGCGCCGCCCGCCAGCGCCACGATCAGAGGAATCCATACCCGCACCGCGGCTGCGAGCCCGGCGACGAACGTCATCAGCGCGGGTTTGACCAGCGTATTCACCCCGGCGGCAATCAGGATCGCGATCGCGGCGGTTTCGAGGTCGGCCTGACCCTGCTTCACCATCGATGAAACCGACAGCGTGATGGCGTCGACATCGGCAAGCCCGGCGATGCTCGCGACCCCGAAGAGTCCACCATCGCCAAGCATCCCTTGTGCGGCGCGGCTGACGACCATGATGATAGAGAGCAGCAGGCCGAACTTCAGTGCGAACCAGAAATCCAGTGGGTTGCGAGTATCCAATTCGGGTGAGGTCGGGCCGGTCTTCGCGCCGCGCGATCGCCACGCGAACCATCCCGCGGCGGCCGCGGTCAGCAGGGTGGCGATGACAAACGGCGGAGCGATTCTTAGGGCCACCTCCGGTTTCACGACCGCCGCGATGATGAGCATGCGCGGAAACATGATGGCGGAAGCGGCCAGGATCGCGGCCGCCACCAACTCACGCGACTCCGCGCGGTTGCGCGCGATCGGCGAGAGGGTCAGCGTCACCGCGGTCGAAGACGTCATCCCGCCGAACAATCCGGTGACGATCACGCCGCGCCGCTCGCCCAGGAATTTGTTGGCGAAATAGCCCGCATACGAAAGGATGGCGATCATCACCACCATCAACCAGATTTGGTGCGGATTGAAGGCCTGCCACGGCCCCAGCGCGCGATTGGGCAGGATCGGCAGCATCACAACCGTTATCAGCAACAGCCGCAGAGTCGCGGTGAGTTCCGCCCGCTCGATATGCGCGACCAGGCTGTGCAGCTCGATGCGGAAGCCGAGCAGAATCGTGACCACGACCGCGGCCGACGATGCGATCGTCAGATGGCCGAGACCCGCCATCGCGCCGAGGCTCAATGCGACCAGCGCGGCGATCGAGGTGGTGATGCTGACGTCTTCGGAGCCCTCGGTATCGCGGCAGTATCCGATGCCCATTAGCGCTGCGACCGCGAGGATCGCCGCGGCGAGAAATAAGTCGTGATAAGGCCCGCCGAGCTGCACCGCGATGGCGCCGAGCAGCGCAATCAAACCGAAGGTGCGCAGGCCGGCGACCCGGCCGCCTTCCGGCAGCCGGCGATATTCCCAGCCGCGTTCCAGGCCCATCAGCAGTCCGATCGCGAGCGCGACCGCCAGCCGCTCCAGGAGTTGTGCGTCGTCCGATGACATGATTTCGCGCTAGATGAACGGCGCCGCGGCGAAGATGATCTCGATCACGATCAGCACCACGACCACGATTTCGAGCGTCACCAGGCGCCGATCGCGCGCCACGTCCAGCACCAGCTCGAGCGCCTCCTGGATGCTGCGCAGTTTGGATTCCAGCGCGGCATAGCGATCGACCAGATCGAACTCCGCGCGGAGGTCATCATAGATGCGATCCATCGCGGGGTCGTCCCATGTCGCGTCCGGCTTGTCGAGCAGATGCAGAATCGAAAGTACCTCGGAGCGCGTCGTGATCGCCTCGCCGATGAAGCGATGCAGCGGGCGGGTGCGATACGGCACGGTGCCCCTTTTCTCGAGGCGATCGACCAGCACATTGGTGCGTTCGAACAGCGCCTCGACGATACGCTCGTAGTATTCCATCGCGGCGCTCTGCGCCATCGTGAGCGCGACGATCGCCGCGCGCCCCGCGGTGAAGCGATCGACGTGCAGGGTGCCGTCCTGGATCCCGGTGGCGAAGGAAGGGTCCTCCAGCACCGAATAGTCCTCGCGAATGACCTGGGTGGTCAGGCCGGGGCGCGCCTGGTGAAGTCTCGCAAGCTCGGAATCGCGCCGGGCGGGCGGAACATCATGCATCACCACCGCGCCGAACGGGTAGATGTAAACCCCGCCGTCATCGTCGACGGCGATGTAGATTTCGTGCGGCGAGACGCGCGCGGTCGGAAAACTCGGCGCGAGCGCGCGCAAGGAGAGGTTCTCCACGAACGCGATCGCGAAGAATTGGTGAACTCGAGGCGCCACGGCATCGGCCTCGCGGCTAGCGGCCGGTAAACTTCGCCTCGCGCTTCTCGATAAATGCCTTGATGCCCTCGCCGACATCTTGCGATTTGAACAATAACATCAACTGCATCAGCACATGATGGGTATGCGATTCGAAGTCCTCGCTGAGGCCGTGGCGGAACAGCCGTTTCATCGCGCGGATCGCGAGCGGCGCATTCGCGGCGATCTTCTCCGCCCACACATGCGCTTCGTTCATCAGCGCATCGTGCGCGACGATTTTGTTGACGAGGCCCAACTCCAGTGCGCGCTCGGGTGAGATCTCCTCGCCGATGAAACAGACCTCGCACGCGCGGGCCCATCCGATGAGGCGCGGCAGATACCACGTCCCGCCGCTTTCGGGCACGATGCCTCGTTTCGCGAACGCGGGCGCGAGTTTCGCGCGATCGCTGATCAGCCGCATATCGCATCCGAGCGCGAGGTCGAAGCCATAGCCGGCGGCCGGGCCGTTGATCGCGCATATCACCGGAACGTCGATGCGATTTAGTGTCACGGTCGGGAGCTCGCGCGTGCTGATGTGCGATGCGCCGCCGCCTGAGAGCGCGCCGCCGATGCCGCGTCCCGCCACGGTATCCTTCAAGTCGAGGCCACTGCAGAAGCCGCGCCCCTCGCCGGTCAGGATGATCGCGCGGACCTGCGGGTCTTTGTCGAATTCCTCAAGGCTGCTGCCGAGCGCGGTCAGCATCTCGGCGCTGATGGCGTTCATCCGGTCCGGCCGATTCAGTTTGATCACCGCGACGTGATTTTGTTTTTCGCTTACGAGATCGCTCATCGATGCTCCCTCCGCGTTCCGAGAGTATCGCGCGCGGGCGAGCCGTCACAGTGCGAGCGGTCATTTCGGCATCTGCCGTTTGTCGCTACAATCCGCGCAAATCGCACGTCGAAAGCGAGATGGATTCATGATTCTGAAAGTTGCGCGCCTAGGTCATCCGGCCATCAGAAGGAAATGCCAACCGGTCGCGATCGATCAGATCAAGACGCACGATTTTCAGAAGCTGCTCGACGATATGGTCGAGACGATGCATGAGTACATCGGCGTCGGCCTCGCTGCGCCGCAGGTGCATCTTCCTTTGCAGCTCGCGGTGCTCGAAGTCGAGCAGCATCCGCGCTATCCCGATATGCCCTCGGTGCCGCTGACGTATCTCATCAATCCCGTCGTGACGATCCTCGAAACCGAAAAGATCGACGACTTCGAAGGATGCCTCAGCGTCCCGGATATGCGCGGGATGGTGCCGCGCTTCAAGAAGCTCCAAGTGAAGGCGCTCGGGCGCAACGGCGAGACGCTGGATTTCGTCGCCGAGGATTTTCATGCGCGCGTGATCCAGCATGAGACCGATCATCTCAAGGGCGAGGTCTATCTCGATCGAATGCCCGACCTGCGCACCCTCGCGCATCTCGCCGAATGGCAGCGCTATGTGCTGCCCGAGCTGCCTCGCCAAAATGCGAAGGAAGCCAAGAGCTGAGCGTCCTACAGATGAGGAATCATTTGGGAGGGAAGGGCAGCGTGGTCTTCAGATCCGGCATCTTGCCGGTCGATTTGTAGGCCGCGATGGCTTTGTTGAGCGCGTCATTCTGCGCTGCGAGGTTCGTCTGTTCTGCCTGTACTTTCGCGAGGTCGGATTTCAGCCGATCGTTTTCCGCCTTCAGCGCTTCGGTCTGTTGCTTGAGGGCGTCGGTCTGCTGCTGAAGCTCCGCAATATGCTGCTGATCTTTTTTGTATTCCTCGCCCTGGGTATACCAATTCCAGTAGAAAATTCCGCCCGTAATCGTGGTGACGATGACAACGGCTGCGATTACACGTCCCATAGGATCACCATAGCCCGCAACCAGCGGCTTAGAAACCGAATTGACAGTTAGGCTTTTCGATTCATAGAATGAGACTCTCTCACGGGGCAAGAAACACAATCTAATGATAGAGGTCCAGGACCTGACCAAATACTTTGGGCCGACCCTTGCGGTCGACCGCGTCTCGTTCAAGGTAGAAAAAGGCGAAATCATCGGGCTACTCGGGCCTAACGGCTCGGGGAAAACCACCATGATGCGCATCTTGACGGGATTTTTCCCCCCTACTTCGGGGCGTGCACTGATCGGCGGCCTCGACGTCGCGGAGCATTCGCTCGAAACCCGCCGCCGGGTCGGATACCTGCCGGAGAACATGGTTCTCTACCCCGATCTGAGCGTATCGGCACTGCTGGAGTTTGCCGCGCGCGTGCGCGGGTTGGATTCCAGGACCACCCGCGATCGCATGGATTACGCGATCAAAATCTGCGGACTTGGCGAGGTGCGCAAGAAACTGATCGGCAAGTTGTCGAAGGGATATCGCCAGCGGGTCGGGATCGCGCAGGCGATTCTCGCCGACCCCGAGGTCTTGATTCTCGACGAGCCTACCGTTGGACTCGATCCGCGCCAGGTGGTGGAGATTCGCGACCTGATTCGCTCGCTCGCGGGCCGCTCCACCGTTTTGCTCTCCACGCATATCCTGCCCGAGGTCACGATGACGTG
>JBGPMZ010000143.1:0-6613 GCA_041487255.1 Binataceae bacterium (SeqCode)
GGCTCAATCCGCACGTTGACGTGTATCCCTCGTGAACCGCTGGTTTTGGGCCAG
The DNA here is from genome assembly GCA_041487255.1 of Binataceae bacterium (SeqCode). Taxonomy (GTDB): domain Bacteria; phylum Desulfobacterota; class Binatia; order Binatales; family Binataceae; genus DATGKG01. The sequence continues at coordinate 55 of JBGPMZ010000143.1, forward strand.
CCGCGAAGCCCCATCTCCTCCAGAAGTGACTTCACCTCCAAAGCGACGGTGCGCACATCTGCCCAACTGACACCGGGGCCAGGATCGAGATCGACCCGCAACTCGTCGGGATGGTCGAGATCGCCGGAGCGTACAGGATGCGGATGGAGCTCAATGCAGCCCAGGTTGACGATCCAGGCCAGCCCGGCAGCATCATCGATCACGACCTCTTCGGCAGTGCGGCCCGAAGGAAACGCCAGCGTTATCGTTCGCAGCCACGCGGGGCGCTGGGTGGGTGCGCGCTTCTGATAAAACGCCTCACCTTCGGCGCCGTTGACGAAGCGCTTGAGAACTAGCGGACGATCCCGAATTGGGGCGAGCGCGCCCGGCGCAACCGACAGATGGTAGCGGATGATGTCGAGCTTCGAGAGTTTCGTCTGTTTCGAAAAATACAGCTTGTCCGGATGCGTCACCCGGATCTCGCGTCCTTCGATCGAGAGCAGCTCGGTGGCTTCTGCTTTGCCCACAAACCGAGTCTACACCGATAGCGATGAAACCGTTCCGTTCACCACCACTAGTGTCCTTTCTTGATCATGCGGACCCCGACGCCTTTCATGAAGCGCGTTGGCAATTCCGCACCGAGCATCGCAAAGATGAAATCGTTCTCGACTTCCGCGGGTTGGGTGAGGACCACTGCGCCGGCGCCCGCGTGGCGATCGGGGCCGCCTCCCGCCGACGGCGCCAGGACCACCTTGCCGGTTTTGATCTCTGTGATTTGACTGGCGGGGTATATCGTCAGCAATCCTTTCTGTTGGAGGGCGCTTATCTTTTCCGCATTCTCCGGGGTGACCGGTGGACCCAGCGTCGGAGTGCGGAATGAATAGCTTACCTGGTTATGAAGGTCCGGATTGGCGAGCGCCTGCGCGACCTCGGCACCTGCATTACCGCCGCCGACCACCAGCAGTTTCTGGTTCTGATACTCCTCGGGCTCGATGAGGTTGTACGCGACGCGCTCCGGCGTTTCGTTCGCGAGTCCAAGATGACGGGGTGATCCACGCACGCCGAGCGCGAGCACCACGAAGCGCGTCTTGTAGATGCGGTCAGCGCCGCTCTTGACCTCGAACAGGTCGCCGGCACGGCTGATCGCGGTCACCTCTTCGCGTTCGTTCGGTCGGACGCCCGTCTTCGCGAGGATCTGTTCCCACGTCGCGATCAGCGATTCCTTCGAGGTATCGCCTTCCATGAAGAAAGAGCCGTATTCGGCGATCTCGATCCCGGTTGCCTGAACAAACTTGTGGCGCGGATACGCTTTGATGGTGCTGATGGCGGTCATCTTTTCGAGCGCAACATAGCTCAGACCTTTGTTGATCGCGGTGGCCGAGGCGCTGATTCCCGCGGGACCGCATCCGATGATCGCGACGTCATAGACGTCGGGCGCGGTCGCCGGTTTCTCGAACTTGAGCAGGTTGGCGATGAATTCGATCGCCTGGCGACCCGAGCGCATCGCGAGGTTGATCGAGGCCGTCCCTGCCGTCTCGCCGACTATGTACAACCTCGGCACGCTGCTCTGATAGGTATCGTCGAGCTGAGGAACTTCGGTAGTTCGCTGCGGCGCGACATTGCCGACCGTTCGACTAGTCGTGGTGAGCCTCGACAGATAGCTCATCCAGGCGCCGAACATGGTGCCGGTCGCCAGCAGCGCCAGCGCGCCCATCCACCACGGATTCACGACGATATGGCGCATTGTGATGCCCTCAATCTCGCCGTGAGCGCGCATCACGGTGGGCAGATACATCGCGAGCGCTAGCCCCTGACGCATATGGGGCCGGGTATCAGGTGCGGGATTCGGAAAGTCCTTCTTCGGCCTCGCGCCATGGACGTGGAACTCGTGGCATCCGGTGCACGAGACGACCTTCTCTTCCAGCCTTTTGGCTTCCTGCGCGAGCGCTTCGCTTGCGCCGATCAGGCTCGCGTTTCGAATCGCGGGCTTCTGTTGGGGCTGATGCGCGTGGCATTCGAAGCAGTTCAGGACCTTGGTGGCAGGCTTGTCGGGCGAGCTTCCAATCTTGACGCTGTTTACGATGTCGGTGTGGCAGAAGCTGCATTCGGATTGCAGATGGCCGCGCGAATGCTCGAACATCGCGTTGATATGCCTAGTCGTTAGCGTGCTCCGGCTCGCGAAAACCACCGGCGACGGGCCGAGCGATTCCGCCAGCTGGAGGTACTGGTCCTGCGGATTGATGTGACATCCAGAACCTGCGCACCCGCTCCACTTCAGCGCCTTCAGCGCGCGCGTATTCGGCGCGGGTGGCGGCTCGACCGCATGGCACGATTTGCACGGCGCCTCCTTCACAGCCGGGTTGCCTGCGGCGAGCAATTCGAAGTGCTTCTTATGCGAGAAGGCTTGCTTGAAGAAGTGCTTCGAGCCGCGCGCCAGCTCCATGGGCTTTTGATGTTTGCCGACATCGGCAATCGACGGATGCTGATGGCATTCGACGCAATTGCGACCCGCCGTCCGCTCGAGGTCGGGCACACGCCCGCGATGGTCGGTGTGACATGACAGGCATGTGAGCTGACCGTTAAGTCCCGCGAGATGGACTCCCGGCAGTAGGCCCGACTCCTTGTCGGCGAGCTTGGTACCGGCGTGCTTGTTGGAGGACATATCGCCATGGCAATCCAGGCATCCGGCGTTGGTAGCACCGTGCCATGGCTGGTGGCACGCGGCGCATTGCGCTTCGAACTTCTGATGACCATGCGAAACGGGACCTGGCGAATAGCTGCGATGCATCGAAAGCATCGCCAACAAAGCGATTGCCACAAGCCCGCCGCCGACCAGGTATCGACTTCGCCTGCTCATCTGCCTCCGAAGTAGAGGACGGCGAGTATGTGGAACGCCAACAGCGAGAAGGTCAACATCGCGACGACGACATGAAAACGCAGCCAGCTGGTGCTGAGCCAGAGGTTGAAGTCGTTCTGCTCGAGGTTGACTTTGCGGGTCGCCAGATCAGCTAGTTCTTTCCATGCGATCGCATCGCTGCCGTGAGCCCGATTGCCGGCCTTCAAGGCCGCGCTGGTCCGCTCTCCGATGTCGCGCCGCGAAAGCGTCGCCGCCAGCAGCGCCCACGACGAACGATCTTCCAGCAACATCGGTTTGATGCGCGCCAGGTAGTCCCTGGTGAACTCTTCGGTGTGGCCGAGTATTTTCTCCTCGGCTTCCACATAGACCGCGTTGATCTTGGCATTGACATCCTGCGTGCGAACCTCGTGCTCCGCGAAGCGGGTCATGTAATTCGGCAAACGGTCCTGGATGATTACGCCGAACAGACCGCTTGCGAACAGCAACCCCACCGCACTCGCGAGCGCGGCCTCCAGCGGCCCCATCAGATGGCTCTGCATATGCCACCACAGCGGCAGTAGCGAGAGCATCGCGATGACCACGTGAGCCGCGCGCCACGACTCGAGGCGGTCGAGGAATACCGCTGTCTCGAACAGCGCCTTGGGCAAGACCTTGCGCGCGAGGTACAGCATCCGCAGCGAGAACCACAGGTTGCGTTTCCGCACGCTGTACAGGCCGACCGCCATGAACATGATCGCAGTGATGATGCCGCTTAGGTACACGCCGACGCGTTGCTCGACGCGCGGGCTGGCCAATCGCACGACCACCACCAGCAGCCCGCATCCGATCGCAATTGGCGCCATCTGGGGGAGCGTGCGCCGCCGGCTCCGCGCCGAAGCGCCCGGCGCAGTTGTTCTTTGAACCGAGCCCGCGCCCATCGCTCGCCTCAGTCGCTGCCCCCGCGAGCCTTGCGTAGGCGCGATCCGGCCGAGAGCGCGCCGGTTTCCGCGAACAGGGTCGCGGGATCGATGCGGATTGCGGCGCCAGTCGGGCAGCTGTGGACGCAGCCCATGAAAGGCAGTCCGTCGCAGAGATCGCACTTGATCGGAAATGTGATCGGAATGTGCGCCTTCGCTGATTGCTCCTTCGCTACGGCCTCGGAAACCGGCGCCGCCGCGCTCTGCTGCGCCGCTTGATTGATACCAAAGATGCGCCGGAAGATGCCGGGCTCGACCCGCGCGCGTTGGCCGGCGGCGTGGCTGGGAAAGATTCGCGACCACAACGAACCCGCATCGTGCGAGGCAAGCGGATAGGGCCGATACACCTGTTTATCGCTGATGAAGCGGGACTTCTTCGCCTGCGCAGCGTCGAACTTGGGCGTCTCGATCATTGCGATGTTGTCATAGGGGCACGCGATCGAACAGTTCGCACATCCGATGCACATGTCGTATTCGAAATAGATCTCGCCCTCGGGCCGCCGTTTCACCGCACCGGTCGGGCATGCCGTCATGCACTTCGGATCGTCGCAATGGCGGCACGCCGCCGGCACAAGATAGTTACCGAGCTGGATGCCGGTACGGACCAGTCTGCTCTCACCATGCAGCGACTCGCACGCGGTCACACAGTTATCGCACTTCACGCAGCGATCGAGATCCATCACCAGCAGCGCATCGGCCTGGATCATGCCGAGCTGTCCGCTCTTCTCGAGCAGGGCCGACATCTCGGGAGTGATGTGTTCTTCCTCGCGGTAGCGGCGCTGAATGGTATCGCGAACGTTCTTCTCGACAACGGGAAAATCTTTGCAGAGTTCAAGAAAGTCGTCCTTGGGAATCCGGATCAGCTCACACTTGCCCGCGGTAAGGACGCTCGCATGACGCTTGCCGCCGCCGAGTAGCGCCATCTCGCCGAAGTATTCACCAACTCTTAGATAGGCGAGGACCCGCTTGGTGCCATCTTCACGCTCGCGAACGATCTGCACGAAGCCATCGCGCACGATGTAGATACTGTCGCCCTCTTCCCCCTGCTTGATGAGGGTGATGCCGCGCAAGTCGTAGCGCTCGATGGCGCAATGCGGGATGAGGCTATCGATGAAGGTGCGCGGTACATCCTGAAAAAGATCGATCTTGTTGGCCATCGCGCGCACCGCCCGATCGCGGTAGCGATCCATGATGAGGGTGCGCGCCTCAACATTCGAGTTGATGAACTTCAACGCATAGTTGGGGACGTAGAGGATTTCAGTGCCGTCCGCGCCTGCGATGACGTCGGTGGAGCGCGGCAAACCGCCCAGCGCGCCCAACTCTCCGTAGAAGGAGCCGGCCGAGAGGCTCGCCACCTTGCTATAGCCTCTGCCGGCGACCTCGTCCCATAGATCGGCGGCGCCGAAAAGCACGAAACATAGATCGAGTTCGTATTCACCTTTTCTGCAAATCATCTCACCGTTGCGAAAAACCCTTAGCCGGATTCCTTCGCCACGTTCGTATGCTTGCAGAAAATGCTGCTTTTGCTCCTCGTTGAAATGCGGAAACGGCTCGATGTGGTCGAGGCGCTGCCATAACTGCGGCGCGTCAATCCTCAACGATGGTCCTGCTACCCCCACCGCGGTAGACCCCCCGTAGACTACTTTCTCAACTATGGCTTGGCGCATGCGCAACTCAAACGCAAGCCGCGCAAAACGTTGACAGTCGGCGTGAAAGAAAGTCTGTTAGACGTAGGCCGTGCGCAGGCTTCTTTGACAAGCGCGGCGCGTCGGCTACTTTTTGCCCAGTCACCATTGAGCGGGGAGGCCGGCGCCGAGTCAGCGAGGCCAAGTGAGTAGGCGGAGTCCATTTTCAGCGGCCGGAAGCTGTGTGACGGTCTTTGGCCTCGGCGCGCTGACGCTGCTGCTGACCGGCATTGCCTGCGCGGCGCCGATTACTGCGCTTCCGACCGGACAGCTCCAGGTCAGCGACGTCCAAACCATCATCGCACAAGCCGTGACCCAAGCGGTTCACGACAAGGTTCAGGTCATCGTTGCGGTCACCGATCGCGAGGGCAATGTGCTCGGCGTGTTTGACATGACTGGCGCCCCAACCATTAGTCTGGATGATGCCTTCGGACTGTTTGCACCGCCGACCACTCAAGACATCGCGATCCAAAAGGCGCGCACCGCGGCCTTCCTTAGCAGCGATCAGAACGCGTTTTCCACTCGCACGGCGTTGCAAATCACCGGCAAGCATTTTCCTCCCAACATCGACAATGCGGGACCAGGCCCACTGTTTGGACTTCCGATGTCGTCGCTCCCGTGTGGCGACGTGCAGAAAAATGGCAGCGGCTTGACCGGGGCATTGGGCGGAATTCCGCTATATGTGAAAGGCGCGATCGCGGGCGGAATCGGCATCGATGGCGTGCGCAATCGTCGCGGTGGCGAGAACCAGGGCGAGGACGAAGTGGTCGCGCTGGCCGGGACGCGACGCGGCTACAGCGCACCATCGCGCATCACGGCGAACAACCTGCTGGTCAATGGAATCCGCTTCAATTGGATCGGCAGCCGGCTTCCGAAGGCGCTCACAGCGATGCCGTTTGGAGCACTGCCCGGAACCGTTGATGCGGCGTTTCCGATCACGCCGGGCTCGCCGCCGCCGATAGAGATCATCGAAGCGGGAGTGCCCGGTGAATGGCGCGTCTCACCGGTCGGCAGCACGGTGTCTAACCTCACGGCGGCGGACGTCGTGAAAATGGTCGACCAGTCGCTCGCGCAGGAGAAAA
>JBGPMZ010000144.1:0-6585 GCA_041487255.1 Binataceae bacterium (SeqCode)
AGTGTAGTGCTCCGGATTCAGCTCAACCGGCGAATGCTGGTCGTTAGGCGCACTAAAGAGTCGCTTTAACGAACCGCTGCCGAGATCGAGCTGATAAATCTGGCTGTAGTCGGATTCGTGATCTGATGCGAAGAGAATGTGCCCACGCCACTGAGAAATCGCGCGCGGTGTATAGCTCATGCGTGGCGCATTCCAGATTTTCCGGAATTGTGGAGGTTGGAGATCATACTGCCAAATGTTGGTCCACTCATCCTCAAGATAGACACGCGAGCCATTTTCTGACCAGGTCACTGACCTAAACCTTACCGGGGTATTCGTTACCGCGAGAGGTGCTGACTTTGCGTAGTCGTAGAGAGACAGATGATTTCCATATAGGTAGGCCAGGATTCGATCGTGAGGCGCGAACACCGGCTTTCCCTCGTCCAGATCGGACCTGTTCGCAAGCTTTCGAAGAGTCCGCTGCTTCAAATCGTATAGATAGATCTCAAACAACCCGTTTCCATCGCGGTCCGAAACCATCGCTAAGGTCTGACAATCCGGAGCCAGCGACTGCGCAACGAAGTCACGAGGTTCGTTTATTTCGACCGCAGAGACTCGAGGCTGGACGGGGTTCTTCATATCGACGACAAATGGTCGAAGGAGCCCGTTTCGATTCGACGAATATATGATTTTTGAGCAGGCATGGCAGAAGACGATGTGACTGTTCAGCACTTCGGGGGAAAGGAATGAAGCGGCTTCCTCCGGCGGCGCGACTGAAGCAGCGTTGGTTTTCGCCGTCAAAACGCTGAGGCTCGCCGCGGTCAGCATCGCGATGAAGATGCCGAGGGTTCCGAAACTGTACTGATTCACAACACTCCCCGTCCGATATGCACGTCGCCAGATTGAAAGCGCTCGTGTAGCGGGTGGATATCTTGGTTTACGGCGCCATCCGAGATCGCGGGCCCAATTCTGGCCCGATGTTGCAGGCGGCAAATGAAAGCTGCACCCTCTCAGGGAAGCCGTAGGATCGCGCCCTGACCTTCGAGGCGATTCTGAATTAGCTTCACATCCAGCGCGGCCGGTTCGATTCCCGCCCTCACCGACAATGCCGCGGCGACGCCCGCAGCCTCGCCGGTCGCCATACAGGGTGGGATCTCCTTGGTCGCATGATGCACTCTATGGTCCACGGAGATGCATCGGCCCGCGACGATCAGGTTCGCGAACTGCGCCGGGAGCAGCGAGCGATAGGGAATGTAGTAAAGCGATTCGTACTTAGTCCAGTTGCCGGTGATTGCGATCACGTCATCGCAGGGTTGGTCGACCTCGTCGTGCGCAAGCACATGGCGGCCTACTAGACGGCGGCTTTCCGTAACGCCTAACTGGTCCGCGATATGGCAAATGTGTGCCCGCGCGAAGCCGGGAATCTCTGCGCGCATGCTGTCCACCTGCTCCATGACGCGCCTGCGGCAGGCCAGCTCTGCGTAAGTCAAATCGTCAGGATCGGTCGCATCGATTTTGCGCGCCACGCGCTCGGTCGCGCCCCATGGAAGCAGAACTCGCCCGTCGCCGAGCGTGCGGAAGAACCATCCGCCTTTTTCGATCGCGACCTCGGCATTCTCGACCCCGCCCATGGTGAACCACAACCACGGCAGGACCGCTTCCTTTTCAAATGGCGCACCGGCCGAGGTGAAGATGTCGCCGTCGCCGCTCGCGTCGATGACGGTCTTCGCGAGAATTGCGAATCGGCCGGCCTTGCCCTGAAACGTGACACCGGTGACGCGATCCCCATCAACGATTGCGTCACACGCATAACAGTGAAAGAGCAGCCGCGCTTTGGCTTCCTCGGCCATGGTGTTGAGCGCGAACTTGAATTCCTCGGCATCGTACGCGACCGAGTAGCGCACCCGATGAGGTCCGTGACCCCACACCAGCCCCCACTGCTGGTCGCGCACGATCAACTTTTCATCGCGGCTGCCCCATTCGCTCCTTGAAGGAAAATGCGCGGCGCCGCGCTGCTGCAATCGATCGGTGATCTCCTGGCACAACCCGCCGATTACCTGTCGGCCGCGGCCATCATCGAGAGTGAGCAACAGCGCGATGAGACCGCCGGTCGCGAGTCCGCCGAGGTATCCGAGCCGCTCGACAAGAATCACCTCGGCGCCACTGCGAGCCGCGGCGACCGCCGCCGATACTCCGGCCGTCCCGCCGCCGATGACCAGCACCTCGGTCTCCGCTTTGACCGGCGTCTGACGCTGCGGCTCGCTGATGAATCCTGCGGATGTCGCCATCTCAGACTCCTCCTGGCGGTTCCCTGCCGAACAACCTAGCGCGTTCTGCCCGATCTCCAACAGTCATAAGGCTCTGCTGAGTTACCTTGGCGGAACGCTATCCGGATGGAGCTCTATCGGAACGGGCCGGCTCTACGTGGCTGGGCGGCCATCCGGCAGGCTTCTTCGCGCCAACCATCATGGAGCCCGAGGCGATGACCCAACGTCGAACATCAAGTCGACCGAGGAAAGCTTAACGCTCGCAGCCGGCGCCACGATGAAAGGGGAAGGGGCTAAGTAGAACGTGCGACCATAGTACGGATTGGCCACTACCCTGACACGAGGCACACGCCCAACGGACAGTTGCCTGGATTGAGGCCGTCACGTTTCCTCTTTGCGTTCCGGCGATTTTATTCCGCGGCGATCCCAAGCGCGCTTGCCTTCCTCGATCCACGGGCGATGCGCCGGCGTTTCGCGCCGCACCGGTTCCAACTGCCACTCATTTGCGTATGCGCGGCGTACGCGGTCGCTCCGGTTCGGTCCCGAGGAGTGCAAGACGCGACAGTGATGAAGGATCGCCCCACCGGGCGGCATCGGAACGGCCACCGCGTCGTCTACGTCGACACCGGGTGCGTACAAGCCATGCACCGTGGGATCGTCGCCGACGTGACGATGCACAGCCACGTCACCGCGATGCGATCCGGGGATGAAACTCATGCACCCGCTCTCGACTGTGGCGGGATCCAGCGTCGCCCAGCAGCCGAGCGCGATGTAGTCGAACGCGGGATCCCAGTAGGCTTCATCCTGATGCCACGGTAGCGCGCCGCCGACGCGCGCAGGCTTGCGAATCATATGGCCCCATCCGCGAAGTTGCTTTGAATCCACCCCCAGCAACTGTGCCGCAACTGCGCGGCCGTTGCGCCAGAAAGAGGTACGGCGCAGTTGGTTGTATCGGACTTCGGGAACGATTATCTGCGGCTGCAGGTCCTCGCCCGGACTGTCATAGGGACGCGAGAGGTCGAAATAGCCGCCCGGAACAGCCTGGGCGCGCTCCTCGAACAGACGATCGTAGACCTCGCCGAGCCAGGCGATCTCTTCATCGGGCATGATTCGCTCGATGGCGACAAATCCGCGTTCGTTGAATTGCGAGCATTGCTCGCGCGAAATCACGACGGCGAATTCGCAGTTCGGACGGCGCTCAATCAACGCTTCAATTGTGGTCCCCATGCTCTTCTCTAACGCCACGGCAACATGATTCGTTCCCGACTACCTTGGTCAAAAGTACACCTTCCGCGCGTATTGATCGATTTGTGGCGAAAGGATGACGATAGCTGTCGAGTAACTGTCCGCCATTTGTGACGCGAAGGTCCGCGCGCTTCTGGGCGCTTTCCGAGTTCTCGGTTACCATACCGCTTTTCCGATTGCGGCGGCGAACGTTTCGGCGCTTCGGGACGACCAAATGGGTTGAGCGGTCGTCTATAGGCGGTCGAGACGCCGGGAAGCGTTCAGGTCATTTGCACCGACAAGACTGGCACGCTGACTGTTGGCGAGATGACGGTGCGCAGGCTGGTGACCCCCGAAGCCATCTTCAACGTCACCGACGAAGGTCTTGTGGCGTCGCATCGGGCCAGATTTCAATCCTCAAAAGTATCGTCATAGTCGAGATGGCGATAGGGAAATTGGGGCAAAGTAGAGGCCGAAATCGTCTCGGGCGAGGCGGACTGCACCGGGGAAAGCTCTGAGTTAATAGGAAAAATGGAGGCGGCGATCGGATTCGAACCGATGCATCGAGGTTTTGCAGACCTCTCCCTTACCACTTGGGTACGCCGCCTGAAGCAGAAAACCGCGTCGAAAGAGCTTATCATGGCGCTTCCGGCCCCCGCAATTAATATCTCCGATGCGGGCCTGCCGGGCGGCGTGGCCGGTACTCGAGCCGGAGTCGCAGTTCCTTACGCATCCTCGCGGCTGCGCACTAGCCGTTTGAGGCGCGCGAGCATCTCATGCGCACGAAACGGCTTGGTGATGTAGTCGTCGGCGCCGAGGTCGAACCCCCGCACGATCTCACTCTCGCTCTGCGCCGCGGTCAGCATCACGACCGGTGTGGTGCGCGTGGCGGGATCGGCGCGCAATGCGGCGAGGACCTCGAATCCGTCCATGTCCGGCATGCCGACGTCGAGCAGCAGCGCGTCGGGTCTGAGCTCCTTGGTCAGCGCCAGCGCGTCCTTGCCGTTGTGCGCGACGCGGCAATTGATCTTCCAGGTGCGCAGGATCGATTGCACCATCATGATGGTGGTGCGGTCGTCGTCGGCAACGATGATGGTTGGCTCGATGCGCGCGGCGGCGGCGCGGGCGGGCTGGTCGACCACCTCGGCGGACACGTTGCGCAACACCATAAACGCGCGCAGGTAGAAATCCTCGCGCGTCCACGGCCTGATTATGAATTCGTGCGTGGCGCCGGCGAGCGAGTACGCATGCCCCAGCACCTCGTCGCGCTCGCCGACGATCACGGTCGGCTTGCGGCTGATGGCGAGCAGGTCGACCGCGCCGCCCGCCATCTTCGCGATCTCCGATGACAGGTTCACGACGCAGGCGTCGAACGGCGTCAGCGTGGTGAGACCCGGATGGCTCGGGTCTTCGGCGATCGAATGCATCCGCGCGCTGGCGAAATCGATCGCGCTGTGCAGCGCCTGGGTTTCCTCCGGATCGAAACCGAGCAGCGCGAAGCGCTTACCTTTGAGCGTTTCGACGAGATTGTCCCGCGCCATCATAAATGGACTCAGGACCTTGCCTTCGTCACCGAGGGTTTTCGCGGCGACCGCCATTAGCCTGTTTCCTCCATTATCACGAGTCGGTAGGTGCGATTTTCCTGGCCTCTTCCAACGCGACCCGGACCCGGCCTGCCTCGGCCACCAGCTCCGCGAGCGTCTCGCTCGGATCGCCAACCGGTTGTCGGAGGCCGATTTGCTCCATCTTGCGGCACAAGGCGGCGAGACGCACCGCCCCGAAGTGACCGCAGCTTCCTTTGAGCGCGTGCGCGATGCTTTTGAGCGCCGCGCCGTCGCGCGCGTCGGCGGCGGTCTTCATGGCCTCCATGCGTTCGCCTAAGTCGGTGAGGAACAACTCGATGATTTTGGTCATGAAGCCTTCATCGCCGGCATCGATCGAGCGCAAGGTCTCCAGCGCACCCAGATCGACGGCGTCACCGATCTCCACCGGCGCAGCACCCTTATCGCAGCCGGACGGCGACTGAGACTCGGCTTGAACCTGTGCCTGGCCGCGGTAAGAAGGAGCGGCGTAGGAGGACGCGGCGGGCGGAGTATGTGCAGAGTTAGTCGCGCCCGCCGCGTCGGGCAAAATCCATTTCTCCAGGGTGGTCGCCAGGGTCTGGGCCAGCACCGGTTTGCTCATGTAGTCATTCATCCCGGAGGCAAGACATTTCTCGCGATCGCCATCCATCGCATTGGCAGTTACCGCGATGATAGGTGTGCTCTTGAAACGGCCGCCGCTTCTTCTGATCTGGCGCGTCGCTTCATAGCCGTCGAGCTCCGGCATCTGACAGTCCATCAGCACAATGTCGTAAGGACTCCGGGTCAGCGCCGCGACCGCGTCGACGCCATTGCACACCGCATCGGCGGTGTAGCCGAGCCGCGCCAGCATCCGCAGCATCACGTATTGATTCGTCAGGTGATCTTCCGCCACGAGGATCCGAATCTGGGTGGCGATCTCGGGCGGCACCCGAGTGCTGAAGTTTGCGCCGCGGTTGAACGGAAGGGGCGGCTTGGCGCGACTTGGGATCTTCAAAGGCATCTCCACTTCTCTTGTCGCCGGGGTGACGTCGTGGCGCCCGGTACTGTTCGAGCCGGCGCGGCTTTTGCGGTGGCCGAGTCCTCCTAACTCGGGTCCATCCAGCTCGATTTGGTGTGCTTCATGATTGGGGCGTAGCAGGTCGAGATGACCGGCGAAATCCACGATCGCGTCCGCCGTCGAAACCAGGACTTGCGCGCTCTCCGCGACGGTTTCGACCGACTCCTTCTGCGAGTCGCTGAGGCTGCCCTCGAGCATCATCTGCGCCACGCCCAGTATCGTGCTCAGGGGCGTTCGCATCTGATGGCTCAACTTGACCAGGAACTGCGCGCAGAGCGATGCCGCTTCGGAGCGAGAACGATCCTCCTCTTCGGCAACCGGCGTCGCCGGACCGGTCTTGCTGAATATGCGTAAAGAGTCACCGTTCGACCGACGGTTCAAGCCGGCGTTAGGTGTCTCGGGTGTAATATCTGTTTCAATATGAGGCATGTTCGACGCAACTCGACCCCCACGCGAGGGCCTCAATTAGATACAA
>JBGPMZ010000145.1:0-6577 GCA_041487255.1 Binataceae bacterium (SeqCode)
AGCGGTTCGATCAATTCGAGCTTCATCCTGTCGGGCAAACCGCCGACATTGTGATGGCTCTTGATAACGGCCGATGGTCCTTTGAACGACACCGATTCGATGACATCGGGATAGAGCGTGCCCTGGCCCAAAAACTTCGCACCGCGCACCACGTCTTCCGCTTCGAACACGTCGATGAACGTATGCCCAATGATGCGGCGCTTCTGCTCGGGGTCGAGGACATCCTTCAAGCGCGTCAGAAACTGTTCGGATGCGTCGGTGACGGTGAGATGGATGCCGAGCTGGCCGGCGAAAACGTTTTCCATCCGCTCGCGCTCACCCGCGCGCAGCAATCCGGTATCGACGAACACGCAATTGAGGCGCTCGCCGATCGCGCGATGAATCAGCGCCGCCGCGACCGACGAATCGACGCCGCCGGAAAGCCCGAGCAGGACCTTGTCGCGCGCGCCAACTTTCTCGCGAATCTCTGCGACCTTGGTGTCGATGAAGTTCGCCATCGTCCAGTCGCCGGGCTCGCCGCAAATCCTGAGCACGAAGTTGCGCAGCACCTGCGTGCCGCACGGCGTATGCACCACCTCGGGATGAAACTGGATGCCGCGAATCCTGCCGTCCTCGCTGCGCACGGCCGCACACGGAGCATTCGCCGTATGCGCGATCGATCGCAGGGTCGACGGGATCGCTTCGACGCGATCGCCATGACTCATCCAGACGCGATGCTCCTGGCCTTCGAGACCTTCGAACAGCGGATCCTGAGCGTCAATCTGCAGCATCGCAGGGCCATACTCGCGCGCTTTCGAGGGCGGCGTCTTCGCGCCAAGATGCGTCGCGACCACATACATGCCGTAGCAGATTCCGAGAATATGCGCGTCGGTCTGCAGCACTTCGGGATCGATGTCCGGCGCGTTGGCGTCATACAGACTTGCGGGCCCGCCCGACAGGATGATGCCGCGCGGCTTCAGCGCGCGAATCTTCGCTAACGGAAAATTGAACGGATGGATTTCGCAGTACACGTTGGCTTCGCGCACCCGTCGCGCGATGAGCTGGGTGTACTGACTGCCGAAATCTAAAATGAGAATCACGGTGAAGCTGTCACTATATCCGAGCCGCGAAGGTGTAAAAACACCGCCGCCCGAAACATTTCAACAACCCGACGGCGAATGGAGCTAGGCGCGCCGGCTCCGAATGTCTCGACCCGCCTTATTGCTATGAGGATTGCGCTCGGGAGTGCGATTGGTCCTGCGAAATTGCAGCCGCAGCGGACTTCCGACTATCTTGAGCGCCTTGCGAAACCGGGTCTCGAGAAATCGGATGTAGTGCGCCGGAATGTCGCGATCGAAGTTCGAGAAGAACGCGAGCCGCGCCGGCGCGGTCCCCACTTGCGTGACGTACATCAGGTTGAGGCGCTTGCGATCGACCATCGGCGGATCCATCGCGGCGGTCGCGCCCGCAAGGATCTGATTGAGCATCGAGGTCTGGTATGTCGCGCGCCATGATTCGCCGGCGGCCAACGCCGCCGGAATGATGTCATTCACCCCATCACCCTTAAGCGCCGAGGTAAAAACCATGGTCGCGTATTCGAGAAAGGGAAAGCGATGGTGCGCGTCGCGCATGAACGCGGCGATCTTGCCTCCCTCCTTCGCCGCTACGTCCCATTTGTTGCAGACCAGCACCATCGCGCGATCGTTGGTGTCGACCAGGTGCGCCAGGCGCGCATCCTGATCGGTGATTCCTTCGCTTGCATCGATCACGAGGAGCAAAACGTCGGCGCGCCGGATCACTTCGATCGCGCGTCCGACCGAGGCCTGTTCGAGTTCGCCCTCGACCCGCGGCCTGCGACGAATTCCCGCGGTGTCAATTAGCAGGAGCCGTTTGCCCTTGTAATCGAGTGGCGCGTCGATCGCATCGCGCGTGGTGCCGGGCGTCGAATCGACAATCGCGCGCTCGATTCCGGAAAGCCGGTTGAGCAGCGACGACTTGCCGACGTTGGGGCGCCCAATCAGCGCGATTTTCAAGTCGGGACGCTCGGCGACTTTGGATTCTTTAGCGGGAAGCCGCGCGACGATTTCCTCGAGCAGCTCGCCGACGCCAATTCCATGCGCCGCCGACAAGAAGAAAGTCTTTTCCGCACCGGCCGCATAGAAATCCGAGGCGGCGGTCTCTTGCCCGCGCTGGTCGATCTTGTTGACCGCGACGACCAGGGGGCATCCGGTGTCGCGAATCAGCGCGAGCGCTTCCTGGTCCGCATCGGTGAAGCCGGCGCGTCCGTCGAACAGCATCACCACGAGGTCCGCCATGCCCACGGCTGCGAGAGCTTCGCGCACGACGCGCTCCGACATCCGTTCGCGGCCGCCGAGCTCCAGTCCGCCGCTGTCGATGAGAATGAAGTCGCGCTCGTCGTACGATGCGCGCGCGAAGTTCAGGTCGCGCGTCGTTCCCGGAATCGCGCTGGTAATGGCACGCGCTCCCGCGGCGATTCGATTGAATAGTGTGGATTTGCCGGCGTTGACGCGACCTGCAAGCACTACCGTCGGCAGTCCCTGCGCGATCGCGGCCGAGATTGCACCCGGCCGCGTGCCCGATTTGGCGGCGCGAGGCATCGCCTACAGTCCCATTTCCTGGAGCTTGCGAGGATTGCGAGTCCAGTCGCGATCGACCTTCACCAGCAGCTCGAGGAAAACCTTCCATCCGAGGATCTCCTCGAGTTCGAGGCGGGTGGCGGTGCCGACTTCCTTGAGCATCCGCCCGCCGGCGCCGATCACGATTCCTTTGTGCGATTCGCGATCGACGATAATCGTCGCGGCAATCTTGATCAGCTTCTTTTCCTCATCCTCGCTGAACGCCTCGACTAACACCGCGGTCGAGAACGGAATCTCGCGCTCCAGTTTCAGGAAGAGCTTCTCGCGAATGATCTCTTCCGCGAGCGTGCGCTCGGTCTGGTCGGTGTATTCGTCCTCGGACATCAGCGCGGGGCCTTCGGGAAGCATCGCTTTGAGCATCCGCAAAAGCTCCTCGACATTCTCACCGCTCTTCGCGCTCACCGGCACGATCTCGATGCCGGGTAGTTCGCGCGCGCATTCTTCGAGCAGTGGAAGCAACCGAGTGCGCCCCATCAAATCAATCTTGTTGATCACCAGCAGCTTGGGCCGATCTAGCGCGCGCAATTCCTGGAGGAACGCATGATCCGCCGGGCTCGCGCGATCAGCGGCCTCGATCACGCCCATGACAACTTCAGCCTCGGCAAGGCTCTGCCGCGCGGTTTGCACCATGCGGCGATTGAGCATTTTCGGCGAATCATGAATCCCCGGCGTGTCGATAAAAATTATCTGCGCGTCCGGATCGCTGCGGATTCCCATTACCTTGCGGCGCGTGGTCTGTGGCTTGGGCGTAACGATCGCGACTTTGTGTCCGACGATGCGGTTGACCAGCGTCGACTTGCCGACGTTGGAGCGCCCGCCGAGGACGACGAATCCCGCGCGATGTCCAGCAGGGTGTTGCGAAGCGTTTTGAAGCGTACGATCTGAGTTTTCTTTCAACACCCTGAATCCTAAAACTGGTTGCGTTCCTTAATCTTCTCTCCCTCTCGGAGGTGTCCTCCCTCCTTATTCCCTCTCCTGAAGGGAGAGGGTGGCGCTACTGCGCCGGGTGAGGTCCGGAGAGACAAGAGTGAGAGCGCAGGCTGTTGAAATGACTCTTTCAACCGCCGGTTAAGTTCTACGTTCACGAATATCTTGTTCTATCTGGGCCAGCGCGGTGCGCGCCGCAGCCTGCTCGCTCTGCTTCTTGCTGCCACCCTCACCGACGCCCAACTCCTTGCCCGCGATCCTGATTCGAGTGGTAAATCGCTTCGCATGGTCGGGTCCGCTCGCCGCGACCAGCTCGTAAACAGGCTGCGCGCGATATCGCCGATACGCAACTTCCTGGAGCTCGGTCTTGTAGTCGCGCTCGGCCGCCGGCCCTCCGATGTCGTCGACGAACAGCGATTCTACCACACGCTGCGCCGGTGCGAGCCCACCATCGGTGTAAATCGCGCCCACCACAGCTTCGAAGGCGGCGGCCAGAATCGAGATCTTGTCGCGTCCGCCGCTCTTTTCTTCACCCTTTCCCAGTTTGAGTTTGAATCCTAGTTCAATCGATTGCGCCTTGAGCGCGAGCGTGCGCCCGTTGACAATCGACGCGCGCTGTTTGGAAAGCGGGCCTTCCTTGGCCTCGGGAAAACGGCGCATCAGCATGTCGGCGATCGCCAGGTCCAGTACGGCGTCACCCAGAAATTCGAGTCGCTCGTAATGAACGTCAGAACCGACCGCGGCGCTGGGATGAGTAAGCGCGATCGACAGCAGCTCGGGACGCGCGAAAGAGTATCCGAGCGTGCGTTCCAGTTCCGCGGCGGCGCTTTCAGGAGATTCCGGCTGCGGCGTGGGAGGCGGCCGTCTCCCGAACCTCAACAATCTCCCCAACCAGTCGGGCGCCTTTGGCAAACGAACCCTCCACCTCAAGTTCTCGATTAAGTTGGTTGGCAGCGCCCCGCGTCAATACCCGCACGTAGTTGCGGCTATAGCCGCCGAGCTCCCCATCCTCGGTTGATTCCTCAAGCAATACTTTGAGTCTTCGGCCAACGAACTGCCGGGCGAAGAACTCCCGCTTGTGCTCCCCCAGTTCGCGTGTCAACGCGCCCCGCCGCTTGATCTCGCCTGCGGCAACCTTACCGGGCAGCTTCGCCGCCGTGGTGCCCGCGCGCACAGAGTACGGAAAGACGTGGAAATACGAAAGCGGCAGGTCTTCCAGGAATCTGAACGACTGTTCAAAGTCGCGCAGCGTCTCGCCTGGAAACCCGACGATGATGTCGGTGCCGATTCCCGCATCCGGCATCGCCTCGATCACCCGCTCGACGCGACCGCGGAAGTAGGCGCTATCGTAGCGGCGACGCATCCGGGCGAGAGTACCATCTTCGCCCGCCTGAAGCGGCAGATGAAGATGGGGACAGAACTTTTCGCTCTGCGAGATGATATCGATGATGCGGTCGCTGAGCTCCTCGGGATCCAGCGAGCTGATGCGGATGCGCTCGATCGGCGACCGCTCGGCCAGCATTTCCAGCAGATCGCCAAGCTCGACGGCAGGATCGAGATCCTTGCCGTAGCCACCGAGATGAACGCCCGAGAGGATCACTTCCCGAAAGCCTCGCGCATGAAGCTCATCGATCGCGGCGAAAATCCGGCGCGGCTCGACACTGCGCGACATCCCGCGCGAGAACGGCACGATACAAAAGGTGCAGAACTGGTCGCATCCTTCCTGAAGCTTCAGGAAGGCCCGCGAATGCCCTGCGAGAGTCACGCCGCTTAGCTCGATCGGCGCGCGCTCCTTGCGCAGGTTCGAAACCATCACGCGCTCAGTCGATTCGCCCATCACTGCGCGCTCGAGATCGTCGAGACGGCCGAGACCGACGATCGCATCGATTTCACTATGGCGCTCGAGAGTCTCAGGACTCGCCTGCGCGAAGCATCCGGTCATGACGATTCTGGCGTTGGGATTGAGACGGCGTGCGCGCCGTGCGATGCGAAGGCTTTCGCTATCGGCGCGATCGGTGACGGTGCAGGTATTGACTATATAAACGTCCGCGGGTTGGTCGAACTCGCCTCGCTCCAAACCTAGTGCACCCAGGCGCGATTCGATAATCGCCGAATCGTATTGATTGACCTTGCAGCCAAGTGTCGCGATCGCAAACCGCATCGTGCCCGCCTAGTCCCGCAGCGCCCGTTCGATAAAACCGCCACCAAGCACCTCGTCGCCGCGATAGAACACGCAGGCCTGGCCGGGAGTGACAGCAGGTCCTCCGGAAGCGAATCGCACCTCGGCAGTGCGCGGTGAAGGCATCATAAGTCGAGCCGGAAGCGCAGGATGACGGTAGCGAATCTTCACCTCGACCTCGGATGCGCCCTCCTGCAACGTCGAAGGATCGACCAGGTCGACATCGCGAGCAATCAAGCCGCGCGAGTTCAACTCTCCTCGCGTACCGACGATCACATCGCCGCTAGCGGGCCGAATTTCGCGCACATAGAGAGGTTCGCCAGCGGCGATTCCGAGACCACGGCGCTGGCCGACGGTGAAGCGATGGATTCCCGCATGGTCGGCGAGAACATTCCCCTCGCCGTCGATGAGGTGTCCTTCGCGAATGCTGCCCTCGGGGGCGAGGCGCTCGACGAATCGCGCATAGTCGCCATCGGGCACGAAACAAATCTCCTGGCTCTCGGGCTTGTCAGCATTCGCGAGGCCTAGGGCGCGAGCGCGCGCGCGAACTTCAGTCTTGGTCATCGCGCCGAGCGGAAAGAGGGTGCGCGAGAGTTCCGCCTGTCCCAGCGTGAAAAGAAAGTACGACTGATCCTTGGTAGCGTCCGCCGCGCGCAGCAGATGGTAACGGCCGGAGTCATCGCGCGAAATTCGCGCGTAGTGCCCGGTCGCAACGAAGTCAGCATCGAGCGCGCGAGCGCGGCTCCACAGCCGATCGAACTTGATCTCGCGATTGCACATCACGCACGGATTGGGCGTGCGGCCGGCCAGGTATTCGGACACGAAATTTCCGATG
>JBGPMZ010000146.1:0-6564 GCA_041487255.1 Binataceae bacterium (SeqCode)
CAACTTCTACGTCGTTAAAGCCAAGAAACAGGGAGTATCAACCATAGTCGACGCGGCAACCATCAATGCCGCTCTCGATCAAGGCAAACATCTATTGTTTACGCCGGGGGTCTACTACGTAAACGATAGCATCGAGGTAAATAGGCCAGGCACAATAATCCTGGGCCTTGGGTCTGCTACACTCGTTGCCAACAATGGCAAACCCATCATGCTCATTGCTGATGTGAACGGGATAGAGCTGGCCGGAATTACCTTCGATGCAGGACCCACGAACTCTGAGGTCCTGTTGCAGGTAGGAGAGCCACTCAGTTCGGGCGATCATTCGTCGGATCCGACGTTCTTGTACGATCTCTTTTGCCGAGTGGGTGGGACACAGCATGTCGGGAAGGCCTCTAGCTGTGTCGTCATCAACAGCAACAATGTAGTGGGCGATGATCTATGGCTCTGGAGAGCAGACCATGGAGACAATGTCGGATGGACCGACAACACCTCCGACAATGGGCTGGTCGTGAACGGAGCGCATGTGTCGTTCTATGGCTTGGCTGTCGAGCACTTTCAGAAGTTTCAAACTGTTTGGAATGGCAATTTCGGAAAAACGTTTTTCTATCAGTCTGAGCTGCCCTATGATCCACCAAGCCAGAGTGACTGGAATGGTGCAGATCCCAATGTCAAAGGCTTTGCCTCCTATAAGGTCGCCGATCAAGTAACTGACCATCAAGCATGGGGTCTGGGTGTTTACTGCTACTTCATAAGTTCAGCGATTGTTGCCTCTCACGCGATCGAGGTCCCGCCGAGTTTGGAGAGTAGCTTTACTCACTTGCTTACCTTCTGGTTAAACGGGATGAACGGTTCCGAGATAACGCACATAATCAACGATCAAGGTGCGGCTGTCACCGAGGATAATCGAAAAGCTGATTTGCCGGAATAGTCACTGGCCCGGAGTCCGGCACCGAGGTGACCCCCGCGATAGAAAACGCGGGCGGGTTGAGTCGCTTCGATCGGAGTCATTCGCTTGCACGCAAGGCGCAGCGAGACCTATCGTCAGGGCAGGGTCGCGGGGTTGCCCGGAGATAAGGAGCAAGGACGATGGCAGTACAAGTCGATTGGGATGCGAAGGTCTGTAGCCACTCGGGAAACTGCGTCAAAACTCTCCCGCAGGTGTTCAAGGTTGAAGGCGGAAAGTTCGTTATCGATCCGTCCGCAACCGCCGATGAGAAAGTGATCGCCGCGGTAAAAGCCTGTCCTTCCGGAGCGCTCAAAATCCACAGCTAGCGCTGGCTTCCCAGATGTCAAAGCAGCGACCGCTTCTTCGAACGACACCAGGCCCCCCTTCCAGCGATGTTGCGTTTACGCCGACTGTCAAAGCGATCCAGACCCGCAAGGGTTCGCGCCACGGCTACGCGAGCATGGAAGAGCGTGGGTCATGGGAGACGCGCATCACGCCTGATTTGGCTGAGTTCATTGGACGTCAGCGGAGCGTATTCCTCGGAACCGCGAGCACCGAGGGCCAACCTTATATCCAGCATCGCGGCGGGCCGCCCGGCTTCCTCAAGATGCTCGACGACAGGACGATCGCGTTTGCCGATTTCACCGGTAATCGCCAATACATCACACTGGGCAATCTGACCGACAACCCGAAGGCGTTTCTTTTTCTGCTCGATTATGAGGCGCGCCAGCGGGTGAAGATTTGGGGCGAGGCCCACGTCATCGAGGAGGATCCGGGCTTGCTCAAAAAGTTGAAGCCGGAACGCTACGACGCGAAGGTTGAGCAAGCGATCGTCTTCACGGTCTCGGCGTGGGATTCAAATTGTCCGCAGCATATTCCGCAGCGCTTCGAGGCGGCGGAGGTGACTGCGATGCTGGCCGAGCGCGACCGGCACATCGAGGCGCTGGAGGCGGAACTGAAGCTGCTACGGAAGGTTCCGGGCGCTGGTCCCTGAAAGGGCCGCGACGCGAGTCTTGCCAGGTTCTTCCAATGTTCAGGGGTTATCTCTCACGAGATAATTTCATCTAAGATTGATGGCGGAGGCCCTTTAACGGTGAGATTCCACTGGTTTGCAGAAGTTACGTACCCTCATCTTCCGGATAATTTTCGCGAGCGCTACGACTCCGCATGGGTGACGCCGCCCGCGCATCTTTGCGATCCGATCAAGGCCGGCGAAACCTACCGAATGTTCATCCGGTTGATGCAGCTCGCCGACAAAGTCGGGTTCGACGGCCTCACCGTCAACGAGCATCATCAGACGCCGCTGGCGATGACGCCCTCGCCCAACCTGCTCGCGGCAAGCCTAGCTTCGACCACCCGGAACGCGACCATCGTGATCGTCGGCAACTCGCTGGCGCTCTACAACCCGCCGACTCGCGTCGCCGAAGAGTATGCATATCTGGACTGTTTGTCGGGTGGGCGGCTGACGGCGGGCTTCGTGCTCGGGACCCCGATGGACTCGGTGTTCGCGTATGGAAAGCCGCCTGGCGAGATGCGCGAGCGTTTCGAGGAAGCGCGCCAGCTCATCCTGCGAGCTTGGAGCGAGCCCGAGCCGTTTGCGTTCAACGGCAAGTACAACCAGCTTCGCTACGTGAACATCTGGCCGCGCCCGGTGCAGAAGAAAATGCCGATCTGGGTGCCCGGCGGTGGCGGCAGCGTCGAGACCTGGGACCTCGTCCTCAAGCACGACTACTGCTATGGGCATCTGTCGTTCTCGGGCTTGTACTCCTCGAAGCCGTTGGTTGATGCGTTCTGGGAATACGTCGACCAGCATGGCGGGACCACCAATCCGCATCGGATGGCGTTCACCCAAATCGTGTGCGTCGCCAACACTGACGCGGAGGCGGAGAAAAACTACTACCAGGCGGTGCGCTACTTTCATCGCAACAGCGCGCCCAGAATGGAATTCGCGAACCCGGCGGGTTACACGACGCTCACGTCGACCAAGTTCATGGCGGAACTCGCAAAGCGGACGCACAGCAAGCTCACGCCGGAAGATCGGTTGCGCGCGGCGCGCGGCGAGATGAGCTTTTGGGAGTACGACGAGAAGGGGTACATCATCGCGGGGACGCCGGCGCGCGTGCGCCAGCGGCTGCGCGAGCTCATCACCGATCTTCGTATCGGGCAGCTCATCGCGACGCCACACATGGGCAACGTCGCGGAAGACATCGCGGCGGAGAACACACGCCTCTTTGGTCATGAGGTTGCGCCGTACCTGCGCGATCTGTGGGCCGATCAGCCGGACCATTGGACGCCGGAAATCAGCCAGAAGCTCGTGGCCGCCAACGCGCCGAAGATGACCGCCAACGGAAACAGCGCCGCCGCGAAGGAAACCTTCGCCGCGAAGTAGGTGCACGATGAACACTCCGGCCTGCAAAATGTTCGGCATCGATTTTCCGCTGTTCGCCTTCACCCATTGCCGCGACGTGGTGGCGGCGGTGAGCCGTGCAGGCGGCTTCGGCGTGCTCGGGGCGACCGCATTCACGCCCGACGAGCTCGAGACCGAACTCAAATGGATCGATGAACACATTGACGGAAAACCCTACGGCATCGATGTCCTCATTCCGGAAAATCTGTCGATCAAGGACGAGAAGGACATCACGCGTGGGAAGCTGTCGGAGCGCATCCCGCAGAAGCATAAGGACTTCGTGCGTGACCTGCTCGCAAAGCATGACATCCCCGCGTCACAGATGCTCGAGGAAGGGCATACTCGCGCGCCGGATGCGCCGTTCTCGCTGCAACAGGAACATGCGCTGAAGCTGCTGGAGGTATCGTTTCGCCATCCGATCAAGTTGGTCGCGAACGCGCTCGGAGTTCCGCCGGAGCGGATGATCGAAATGGCGCGCAAGCATGGCGTGCCGGTCGCGGCTTTGGTTGGAGCACCGGAGCATGCGGTGCGCCAGGCGAAAGCGGGTGTCGATATCATTGTGGCCCAGGGCGGTGAGGCCGGAGGACATTGCGGCGAAGTCTCGACCATCGTCCTGATTCCCGAGGTGCTGCGCGCCATCAAACCGATTCGCAACGTGCCGGTGCTCGCGGCCGGAGGCATCATGACCGGGCGCCAGATGGCAGGATGCATGGCGATGGGCGCGGCCGGCGTGTGGACCGGCTCGGTCTGGCTAGCGACGCAGGAATCAGAAACCTCGGAGATTTTTCGCGAGAAGATGATCGAGGCGCGCTCGCGCGATACCGTTCGCTCCAAGGGCCGCACTGGTAAGCCCTCGCGTCAACTGAAGTCGGCGTGGACCGATGCGTGGGAAGGAGCCGGCAGTCCCGGCGCGCTGCCAATGCCGCTGCAGAGTCTCATCAGCGAGCCCGCGCTTGGTGTGGCTCAGCGGGCCGCGGCGCGTGGAAATCTCAAAGCTCGCGAGTTGGTGACCTACTTCGTCGGGCAGGGCGTGGGATTGGTCGATAGCGTGAAAACCTGCCGCAGCGTAGTCAATGAGTTCATGGAGGAATTCGCGGAGGCGCTCAGCGACATGCAGGCGCTCGCCCAAGAGTAAAAGTGAGTAGGAAATATGGACACCGCCACAATCGATAATCCGAATCGATGGCGACTGGAAACTCCCGGCCATGACGGATGGAAGCGGACCGCGCGTCCCGACGATCCCGATCGCTACCTGATGATCTCATGCGACTGCCATGCGAACGAGCCGTTCAATCTATGGTCGGAGCGGCTCGACCAGGAGTATCGCTCGCGTCTGCCACGCATCGAAGTCGATGCGCAAGGCGTCAAGTGGGTGATTAGCGACGGGCTGCGACGCACCCGGCTTCAGGACAGCGTTTTCGAGGGCGAGGATCTGGTGCGCAACAAAGCGGGCGCGAACATTTCGGAGCGCCTTGATGATCGTCGCCGCGACGGCGTCGACGCCGAGATCATTTTTCCCAACAAGGGCCTCTTCATGTGGGCCACCTCCGATGCGAAGTTCGCGCAGGCGCAGTGCCGGGTCTGGAATGACTGGGCGTGGGAAACCTACGCCGCGTACAACGATCGGATGTCGCCGATGGCGTCCATCGCGACCGCCGACATCGAAGGTTCGATGGCGGAAATCGAGCGCGTCGCGAAGCTCGGCTTCCGCGGCCTCACCCTGCCATGCAAGCCGGTATTCAACTCGCAGGACCCGCGCGATCCGAACTACAACCAGCGGGTCTACGATCCGATGTGGGCGCTGATCGAGGAGACCGGGATGCCGATCACGTTCCACATCGGCACCGGACGCGACCCGCGCGCGGCCAGCCGCGAGGGCGGCGCCGTCATCAACTACGTCGCGCACGCGCTGGTGCAGGCGATCGAGCCGGTCACCTCGCTATGCGCCTCCGGGGTGCTCGAGCGCTTCCCCAAGATCAGGTTCGCCGCGATCGAGAGCGGCATCGGATGGGTTCCGTGGGCGCTCGATGCGATGGACGAGGGCTACCTCAAGCATCACATGTGGGTGCATCCGAAACTCAAGATGCTGCCGAGCGAGTATTTTCGCGCGCACGGTGCGGTTGCGTTCCAGGAGGATCGCGCCGGACTCGGCCTCGCCAAGGAATTCGGTCTCATCGACAACTTTCTCTGGTCGAACGACTATCCGCATCATGAAGGCTCATGGCCGCACTCGGCGCAGGCGATCGAGCGCCAGATGAGTCGTCTTGCTGAAGACGAGCGCGCGAGGATCCTCGGTCTCAACGCTGCGCGGATGTTCAATTTCGATATCGAGCGGCTACTCGACTACAGAAAGACGTCATCGCCTTGCTGAGCATCCGCGCATCCAGTGGCTGGTAAGTGGCGCCGACGTCACCATCGACACAGGTGCCGGCAGCTAATCGCTCTTTGATTGATGTCACTTTGACTTCGGAGATCGGCGACGGATATGTCGGGGTCGAAAATGCCGAATGCTCGGCGAATGCTTCCGGTCCAGCTCAAGGTTTGAATCCTCCTCAGTCAAGACGTATTTGTTTCGCATGGCACGTAAGCGGGTAAGTGCCGAGCCGTCGGGGTTTTCAATTCTGGTCGTTGACGATCAGGAGGAGACGATTGTTTCCTGCAAGCTCCTGCTCGTGCGCGAAGGGCATCGGGTTGAGACCGCTACCAACGGTTTCGAGGCGCTCGCGCTTTTCCGCGAGGATCAATTTGATCTCGTGATTGTAGACTACTTCATGCCGCAGATGAGCGGAGAAGAAGTGGTACGCGCGATCCGCAACATCGATTCCAATGTGCAGATCATTCTGCAGACCGGCTACTCGGGCGAAAAACCTCCGCGCGAGATGCTCAAGCTCCTGGACATCCAGGGTTATCATGATAAATCCGAAGGCCCCGATCGCCTGTTGCTCTGGGTCGACGTCGCGTTGAAGGCGGCGGGGCATTTGCGCGCGATCTTTCGCAGCGAGAGCGAGCTGGTTGAGTCGCGCGGTCAACTGCGGCGTCTTTCCGCGCGCCTGCTCACGGCACAGGAAGAGGAGCGCGAGCGCATCAGCCGCGAGCTGCACGATCAACTGGGGCAACTCCTCACCGCGATCGGCCTCGACATTGATTGGGCGATGAAGCATTCGCCGGAAATGCTCGAGGCCCTGAAGGAGCGCCTTGGCGCCGCGCACCG